>JBMZCY010000290.1:0-2455 GCA_049613825.1 Planktomarina sp. | reverse complement strand
TGAGTCGCGTGGCAAAGTGAAGGATGGTGCTTTTTCGCCAATTTCAACCATTGTCGATTTCCTTTATGGTTATATTCAGTGCGTTAATATTGTTTTAGACCGACGGACCAGAATTGGAAGCGCATCGCGTGAATGATACGGATCATCATGGTGTAAACCGCCCTTGGCGTAGAAAGGCCCGCTGGCTGTTGGCGGACCTGCCGTTGGCATGTCTGATGGCGGTGGCGTTGTGCATTGTGCTGACGCTGGTCGTGTTGAACGGGCGCTTAATTTCTGTTCCTGATCAATACCTTGGGGCCGTTCGATCGTCTTTGAAGGACGCAGTTCCGGGATTTGAGGTTACATTTCAAAGTGCTGATATCGGTTTGGACAATGCCCTGCATCCCCGTGTTGTCCTGCGCGATGTTGCATTGACGCCGATTGAAGGCGACACCCTGCTGGGCTTGAAATCCGTCGACATTACATTGGATGGATCAAGTATTTTACGCGGTCAGGCAAAACCTGCCGCTGTGGCCTTCGCCGGTGGATTGATCGAGATGCAGCGTGATGCCACAGGTGATTTCAATCTGGGTATGCAGTCCGGAAGCGGTTCGTTTCAAGCAAACAGCCTGGCGGATGTGTTTGACCAAGTTGAGGCAGCGTTTGATGTGCCAGCCTTCGATACGCTGACGTCTGTTCTGATTAACGGCCTTACCCTGCGCTACAGCGATCTGCGAGCGCGGGAAAACTGGACCTTTGATGGCGGGCGATTTCAGGTCAGCCGTGCGGCCGATGGGACCAGTCTGCGGATGCGCACCGATTTGGCGTTGCTGACTGGGGCAGGCGTGCCTGCAACCCTTGCCGTCAGCTATCGCCGCGACGGGACGCAAGCGGCGACATTGACTGCGGATCTGGATGGGGTGTCCGCCCGTGATATTGCTGGCCAATCCCCTGCGCTGGCGTGGCTTGCGTTGGTCGATGCGCCGATTTCAGGCAGTCTGCGCACGCAGATCGATCCGGCAAAGCAATCGCCGCTGTTTGCGACACTTAATTTCGGGCAGGGGGAATTGCTGCCCGATGCCAACGAAAACCGCTTTAAATTCAGTCAGGCAAAGACGTATTTCACCTATGATCCCACTGATGCACGATTGGACATTCATACGCTGAATATTTCCTCCGATTGGGGAGAGTTGGAGGCACAGGGTTATGCCCTGATCCGTGGGGACGAATACATCGTTTCAGCGGTGTCTGACGTGCTACAAATAGCCTCTCGCGGGGCGATGCGCGTGGCGCTGCCTGTGCGCACGGCAGGGGTGGATTTGCGGGCCTCGCTTGATCCAGTGCGGATTGATATCGGGCAGGCCTTTGCGAATATACACGACAGTTCGATCCATGCGTCGGGCGTGATGTTTGATGACGCGGGTGTTTGGCGACAGAACATAGATCTGACCGCAGATGTGTTGCCCCTGTCCGATGTATTGAAGTACTGGCCCGAAACCACCGCGCCAAAGCTGCGCGGATGGGTGACACAGAACATTACACAGGGCACGTTGCTGGATGTTGCGGCGGGCCTGCGCAGTGCCACGGGGCAAAGCCCGCAAACCTATGCGACCTTCGGGTTCAAGGATGCCGAATTCCGCTACATGAAGGATTTGCCGGTTGTTCGGAACGGGCGGGGACATGGTAGCGTCATAGGCAAAACCGTTGATCTGATGCTGACCGCAGGTGCGATCGATTTTCAGGATAAGGGCATGTTGCAGGTGGCGGGATCAGCGATGCATCTTCCTGATGTTTCCATCCGACCAAATTTTGCACGGTTTGATGTAAAGCTGGACGGTCCTTTGTCTGCGCTGCTGACGGGGTTGGATCGCAAACCGTTCCATGTGTTTTCCCGTACGGGGCGTTCGCCGGATGTTGGCTCGGGCTGGGCCACTGCGGATATTGCAGTGGCGATGCCGTTGCGGCGGGGCCTGAAACCGGATGAGATCATTTACGAAGCGTCCGGCACCGTTCGTAATTTTAAAAGCAATGTTCTGGTTCCAGGGCAGATTTTGACGGCGCAACGTTTGGCCGTGCGGGCATCGGGGCAGGGTGTGTCCATCGCGGGTCCTGCCACCATTGGTGCGGTGTCGGGTGATGTGCGTTGGTCGACGATCAAGGGTGTCAGCGGCAGTGAAGTTTCTGCCAACTTGCGTGTGAATGATGCAGGACTGCGGCAGTTCAATATAAAGCTGCCTGCGGGAACTTTGCGCGGGGCCACGAGTGCCGATGTTAAGATCGTGTTGAAACCCGAACGCGCTCCTGCATTCAATATCTCGTCAAACTTGCAGGGGTTGGGCATTTCGATCCCCGCACTTGGGTGGCGTAAATCCGCGGATCAGAATGGCAATTTCATGATCAGAGGCATGTTTGCAAAGACCCCGACAGTCGAACGGTTCGCGCTTCAAGCGCGCGGGCTAAGTGTGGATGGCACGCT
>JBMZCY010000289.1:0-2465 GCA_049613825.1 Planktomarina sp. | reverse complement strand
GCCGATGGTGACAGTCCCATGGCCGGACTGTTCGATCACGCAGTTGCCTTCGCACAGACGGTCCTGCGGGCAAATGCGGCCGCAGATTTCGGGGAAGGTGTTGGTGGCTTGGGAAATTTCGTAGGCTTCCTTCAGACGCCCTTCGGCAGTCATGCGCAGCCAGTCGGGGATGTTGTTGTGCAACGGGCAGTGCGTTTGGCAGTACGGCACACCACACTGGGAACAGCGGGACGCTTGCTCTTCGGCCTTCGCGGTAATGAATTCTTTGTAAATTTCACCGAAATCTTCAGTACGTTCCTCGGCGTCACGCTTTGTCGGCATGTCCCGTGGAATATTGATAAACTTGAGCATTGGATTTTCGGCCATGACGATCCCTACCGTTTCGATGAAAAGATCGTTTAGCGAAGGTCGATTGATAAATAAAGTCAATAAAGCTGACATATAAAAAGAAACTAGCCCATACGGTGTGGTTTTTCTGAAGGTTTTTCGTATATTTTTGGCCGCATCGGACCTAACTTCGATATTGCCCATAGAATCAAGGGCCGTATGTTGCGCGAACATTATAAAGGTCCGCTTCGCATGGCACTCTACCACCTCGTTCTTATTGCACTTATTCAGGGCATCACTGAATTTCTGCCCATCTCCTCCTCCGGTCATTTGATCCTTTTGCCGGGGCTGACGGGGATGCCGGACCAAGGAAACGTGATTGATGTCGCAGCACACGTGGGAACTTTGGGGGCTGTCGTCGCCTATTTCTGGGCCGACGTTAAAATCGCCATTGTCGGCTTGGGATGTTTGGCAAAACGCAAAGTCGACACCCAAGGCGCGTGGCTGGCCCTGTGCCTAATTATCGCAACGGTGCCTGTGATTCTGCTGGGATTGGCATTCAAACTGAGCGGTCTGGACGATTCCCTACGGTCCATCACTGTCATCGGTTGGACCATGCTGATCTTCGGTGTGCTGCTGTATTACGTCGATCAACGCGCCACACAGACGAAAGATATGGGCAAGCTGTGCCTGAAAGATTCCGTCATCCTTGGCCTATGGCAAGCCATCGCCCTGATCCCCGGGACATCCCGTTCCGGCATCGTCATCACAGGCGCACTGCAAATGGGTTTCACACGGGCTGAGGCCGCACGCGTTGCCATGCTGATGTCCATCCCGACCATCATCGCCAGCGGCACATTGTCCAGTCTGGACCTGATCGGCGGCGTCGTCCCACTGCGGGACGCCAGCATTGTTGCAGGGCTCAGCTTTATCGCCGCTATCGGGGCATTGACGCTGATGATGCGTTTGTTGAACAGCATCAGCTATACCCCTTACGTCATCTACCGCGTGGTGTTTGGCGTTATTCTGATCGGGATCGGCTATACAGGTGCGCTAGGATTTTAAGTTCTTCGCAGACGCCTTCAGTTCTGCATACTGACCCGATGGGCGGAACCGCCATAGGTAGTCGGGCAAGATAGCTTCCAGCGACGACGGCATGATGCCCAGATCCGCAAAGGTCTTGGCATCATGCGCCACCACGTTGTTCACGGCCAAACTCTTCACCTGATCGCGGGTCACGGGACCGGAAATCAAACCAAGCGACAGCTTGTTCAGCATATCAAAGCCAAAGCCCATGATCTTGCCCACAAACATCGGCGCACCAACAATCAAACGACGGCGCTGCACAGTGTCCAGCATTTGCTGGATCAACTCACGGAACGTATTCACGTCCGGGCCACCCAGTTCGTAAATGCCTGCGTCGGCCTGACCCAGAACACCCATTTCCGCAGCCGCAGCCACATCATCAACGTAGACAGGTTGGAACTTCGTATTTGCACCAAACAGCGGAATCGCAGGCGACATGCGGGACATTTGCGCGAAACGGTTAAAGAACTCATCCTCGTTCCCGAACACAATCGACGGGCGCAGGATCACGGCGTTTGGCATATGCTGCAACACACCTTCTTCGCCCAGTGCTTTGGTCTGTGAATATTCGGATGCTGCATCCTGATCTGCCCCGATGGCCGAAATATGGACCATCTTGCCAACACCGTTTTCAGCAGCAAGTCGCGCCACACGTTCCGCGCCTTCATGCTGGACAGCGTCAAAGGTATTCCGACCAGATTCGGCCAGCACACCCACGCAATATACAACGGCATCTGCGCCTTGCATGACTGCAGCCACGGATGCATCATCACGCACGTTGCAGAGTACAGGTTCGACTTGACCCACAACACCATAAGGCTTCACAAACATCGCTTCATTCGGGTTGCGACAGGCAACCCGCACCCGCCAGCCTGCTTTGGCCATACGACGCGCGATATAACGGCCGACGAAGCCGGACCCACCATAGATTGTGACCAAGTTAGACATGCGGATATTCCTGTTGCGGTTTGGCAATTTGCTACCCTTCCACGCCGCAAACGACAAGGGGGTTCCCCTTTTGTAAGTAAATCACGCCAATTTCCCACAAATCC
>JBMZCY010000288.1:0-2471 GCA_049613825.1 Planktomarina sp. | reverse complement strand
CGTGATTTGACCCAGATGCCAAGCCAAGGTCTGATTGCTGGACAAGACGGGTTTGCCAGTAGCCTTTTCCGCAGCTTCAATAATGGGCAAGGTGCGCAGGCTCGTGCAGGAAATGAAGATGGCATCACAGTCACTGGTGTCCATGTTTAGAATGGCGTTCAGGATGCTGCCACTGGTGATCCGCGCGACTTTGAAATCATCAGACTGGTCGAAGCTTGCAACGGCGGTCGTTGTGATACCGATGTCCGCAAATGCGGTTTGCAGACCTTCGGTGACATCCGCAGTGTAAGGCGTCAGAAGGGCAAGCTTTTTAATCCCCAAGGCTTCCATTGCAGCCTTTGCCGCTGTCAAAGGATTGGTCACTTGGACGTCGGGGTGATGACGTTGGACCAGCTCAGCAACAGCACTTTCACCGATCATCGTGGCCCCTGACGTGCAGGCATAGGCAATGGCGTCAAACCCAAACTGCTTGGGCAACAAGGCCGCTGCATCAGGCAAATCGCGGGCCATGTCACGCAGACTTTCGGGGGTTACTTCCATCGCGTTGGGAATTCGGGCGTGGTGAATCACGACCCCGTCACCCGAAAACAGCTGGGTGAAGTCATGTTCCAGCGTTTGATCGCTTTGCAAAACGATCAAGCCGATCCGCGCAGTTTGGCCCAGCCCGCCGTCGAAGTCGCAAGGCTGGGTTGTGAACTGGGTCACTGCATATCCGCAAAAGCGGCCTGCATGCGCTCCACCGCCGCAATCACATTTGACCGTTGGGTTGCGAAATTAAAACGCAAGAAATCGTCGCCGCCTGCGCCAAATGTTGGCCCATGATTCACAGCAATCCGCGCATTGGATTGAACGCGATTTGTAAATTCTTGCATCGCCATTCCTGTGTCAGAAAAATCGACCCATGCCAGATAGGTGCTTTCCAGCGGCATGGACTTCAGTCCCGGAATTGCATTGATACCTGCATCAAAAATCCGTCGGTTGCCTTCCAGATATTGCAGCAACGCCTCCAACCAATCGGCCCCGCCTTGGGAGTATGCAGCCGTAACCATATGCAGACCGAAGCTGTTGGGACCGATCCCCAAACCCAACATCTTTTTCGCAAATTGCGCACGCAAATCGGGGTCTGCAATAATGACATTGCCCGTGTGACCGCCGGCGATATTGAACGTTTTACTGGCCGCGGTCATCATCACCAAGCGATCCTCGATCCCTTCGATATGGGCCATGGGAATGTGCTTGCCCGCAAAGACAAGATCGTGGTGAATTTCATCGCTGACAATGATCAGATCATGGCGCTTGGCAAAGGCGGCGACGCCCTGCAATTCAGCCTTCGTCCAAACACGCCCACCCGGATTGTGCGGTGAACACAGGATCAGCATCTTTGCGTTTTCAGGAACCTGCGCATCATAGGCGTCAAAGTCCATTTCATAGCGGCCATTGTTGTTGACCAACGGCATCTCGACCACCTCACGCCCGTTGCCGCGAATAACCTTGGCAAAAGCATGATAAACTGGGGTAAACACGATCACGCCGTCCCCGGGATTTGTCCAGGTGTCCACACACAGGGCGGTTCCATTGACCAAGCCGCCGGTGGTGAAAATATGGGCTGGATCCACCTCCCAATTGTGGCGGGTCGACATCCACCAGCGGATCGCATCTTTATAGGCACCATCGTCACCGAAATAGCCATAGATCCCGTGGTTCACCATCCAGTCCAAACTGTCCTGCACGACCTGCGGCGGTTTGAAATCCATGTCCGCGACCCACATCGAAATACCATCATCGGGGGAAACGCCGTACAAGGGCTCCATCATGTCCCATTTGGCAGAATGGGTGTTCACGCGGTCGATCTTGGTGTCAAAGTCCATGGTTTTTCCTTCAAAGTCGTTAAAGTTACCCTAATTCACCGGATTTCAGGCGCAAGGTATGATTGCAGGCCCGCGCCGCTTTGCTTATGTGATCGTCATGGCTTTACGAACGATTTTGATCCACCCCGACCCGCGTCTGAAGAAACAGGCAGCCCCCGTTATGGATGTGACGGATGATGTGCGCCGCTTGGCCGATGACATGTTGGAAACCATGTATGACGCCCCGGGGATCGGCCTGGCCGCCCCGCAAATTGGCGTGATGGATCGGATGATTGTGATGGACTGCGTGAAAGACGCTGACGCCACGCCGCGCCCTATGGTGATGTTAAATCCCAAAGTGACGTGGACGTCCGAGGCGCAAAATACCTATGAAGAAGGCTGCCTTTCGATCCCCGATCAATTCGCAGAAGTCGTTCGTCCGGCAGAGGCAGAGGTGTCTTGGACCGACCTAAAAGGCGCCAAACAAGTTGAAAAATTTGACGGTCTGTGGGCCACTTGTGTGCAACATGAAATTGACCATTTGGAAGGCATAACTTTTGTTGATTATCTATCAAAACTAAAAAAAGATAGAATTTTGGAAAAAACCAAAAAGATTAGAAAAAA
>JBMZCY010000287.1:0-2480 GCA_049613825.1 Planktomarina sp. | reverse complement strand
GTCCAGCAACCGTTGGCCGGCCCGGGGGTTCAGCCAATCCATCATCGCCTCTTTCCAGATGCGGTGGATGCCCACGCTCATCACGTCGTTCATGATATCGTATTTGCTGGCCACGGATGAAAACACACCTTGGACTTTTCCAGCCTTGTCCGCCTCGTTCACCGTTTCAAATCCGAAATGGGTGGTGTTATCTTGCGATTGCGTCATGGCACGTCGTCCTTCGTTGTTGGCGGTGTTATAGGCTGCGTCTGCACTGAGTTATATAGTAAGAAAGACATGGAATGCCCGAATTACCAGAGGTTGAGACGGTTCGTCGCGGGTTGCTGCCCGTCATGGAAGGTGTGCGGATCGAAAGTGTCGACGTAAACCGACCTGATTTGCGCTGGCCGTTTCCCGATGGAATGGCGGAACGCTTGGCGGGGCAGGCGGTGACGGCACTGCGTCGCCGGTCAAAGTACATTCTGGCGGACCTGTCGTCGGGGGAAACGATGATCCTGCATTTGGGCATGTCGGGCCGCATTTTGATCACCGGTACCAAGATTGGTGACTTCTTTCATGACCATGAACCGACCCAGAAACATGACCATGTTGTTTTTCACATGGAAGGTGGGACGCGGGTGACGTTCAACGATCCGCGTCGGTTTGGGGCGATTGATATGGGGCCAACGGCAGATATCGAAGCCCACCCTCTGTTGGCCAAACTGGGGCCGGAGCCTATGGGAAATACCTTTAATGAGGCGCATCTAGTGACGGTTTTTACAGGTAAGAACACACCGGTGAAGTCAGCCCTTTTGGATCAGCGTTTGGTGGCGGGTCTTGGGAACATCTATGTGTGCGAGGCGCTGTTTCGCACTGGCATCGCCCCCACGCGCAAGGCAGGCAAAATCAGCAAAGCACGGGTGCAATCTTTGGTGCCCGTGATTCGTGATGTGCTGGGCCAAGCGATCGAAGCAGGTGGTTCATCCCTGAAAGATTTTAAGCAAACAGATGGTGAACTGGGATATTTTCAACACGCTTTTCAGGTCTATGATCGGGAAGATGAACCTTGTCTAAACACCGGCTGCGACGCGAAAATCCAGCGAATCGTGCAGTCGGGACGGTCCACATTCTTTTGCCCGCAATGCCAAAGATAGCTTGCTTGGACGGCGGGAGATGGTAACCCCTTCTACCTTAGGGAAACAATCCAAGGGTCCTTCATGGCTTATGAAGCGATAATCGTTGACGTCACTGACCATATTGCAGTGATCAAATTGAACCGGCCAAAGGCGCTGAATGCGTTGAATGCCCAACTTATCAGCGAACTTGCGGCGGCTGTCGCGGATGCAGATGCAAACGACAAAGTGCGTTGCATCGTAATCACCGGCAACGAAAAGGCGTTCGCGGCCGGGGCTGATATTACTGAGATGGCTGAAAAGTCGTTCATTGATGTGACCAATGAAGACATGTTCGGCGCTGTGCTGGATCCTTTGCTACGATCCCGCAAGCCTGTGATCGCAGCCGTTGCCGGATATGCGCTGGGCGGCGGCTGTGAAATTGCCATGATGTGTGATTTCATTATCTGCGCCGACAACGCGAAGTTTGGCCAGCCAGAGATTAACCTTGGCGTTATCGCAGGGATCGGTGGCACACAGCGTTTGACGCGGTTTGTGGGCAAATCTAAATCCATGGACATGCACCTTACCGGCCGGTTTATGGATGCTGAGGAGGCGCTGTCGTCTGGCCTTGTCAGTCGTGTGGTGCCAGTGAAAAAGCTGATGGACGAAGCCATGTCTGTTGCTGACAAGATCGCTGAAAAATCGCAAGTGTCGATCAAGGCGGCGAAAGAGGCAGTGAACCGCGCTTATGAAACCACCATGTCTGAAGGGCTGTTGTTTGAACGGCGCCTGTTCTTGTCGCTGTTTGCAACCGAAGACCAATCCGAAGGCATGGCGGCCTTTGTGGAAAAACGCGAACCACAATTCCGCGATAAGTAAGAATCACTTTGCAATCGCGGCGTAACTGTCTATACGCCGCGACAGAACATGCGCGTGTGGCCCGCTTTCAGGCTTTTTGTTGATCCCGTTTGGCCTTGGCCGAACACCGGCGGACATACGTGATTAGGATCGAACAAAAGGACACACACCATGGCTAATACGCCCCAAGCTAAAAAACGCGCCCGTCAGATTGAACGCCGCACAGCTGTTAACAAAGCACGCAAATCCCGCATCCGCACATACCTGCGTAAAGTGGAAGAAGCGATTGCAAGCGGCGACCAAACTGCTGCTGCTGCCGCTTTGAAAGAAGCACAGCCAGAAATCATGCGCGGCGTGACAAAAGGTATTTTCCACAAGAACACAGCGTCGCGTAAAGTGTCGCGGTTGTCCTCTCGTGTGAAGGCGCTGGGCTAAGACCCGACGCATTTCAGTCACAGACTGTTTTAAAAGGTCGTCCCTCGGGGCGGCCTTTTTTTAGTTTAATTTCAGACGTTTCCGCGATGTGAA
>JBMZCY010000286.1:0-2510 GCA_049613825.1 Planktomarina sp. | reverse complement strand
CAACAGACGCTGATCTAACCCGTATCCTTGACCGCACAAAGATTATCGCTTTGGTCGGAGCCAGCATGAACCAAACACGCGCCTCGTATTTCGTGGGCCGATATATGACCGTGCGCGGCTACACCGTGATCCCGATTAACCCGGGCCACGTCGGAAAGCAGTTGTTCGGCCAAACCATCGTGGGATCATTGGCCGATGCACCACAGGCAGATATGGTCGACATCTTCCGCCGGGCGGACACGGTGCCCGGCATCGTCGACGAAGCACTGGACGTGCTGCCAAACCTGAAAACCATCTGGATGCAGTTGAACATAACACACGACACGGCAGCTGCCAAAGCACAGGTCCACGGCATCGACGTCATCCAGGACCGCTGCCCGAAAATCGAATACCAACGCCTGTTCGGCGAGTTGCGCAAAGGCGGCATCGTCACCGGCATAATCTCCAGCAAACTACCAAAGTGGAGGGGATAATATGACACACGGATTTGAAACCAAGCAAGTTCACGCAGGCACGCCGCCCGATCCGGTCACAGGCGCACGTCAAACCCCGATCTACCAATCCACAGCATTTGTCTTCAAAGATGCAGACCACGCAGCCGCATTGTTCAATCTGCAAGAAGTTGGCTTCATCTATTCCCGCCTGACCAACCCAACTGTCGCCGCCCTTGGCGAACGCATTGCAACGTTGGAGGGCGGGGTCGGTGGCGTGTGCTGCTCCTCCGGCCATTCGGCGCAGTTAATGGCGCTATTCCCGCTGATGGATGTGGGCCGAAATGTCGTCGTCTCTACCCGTTTATACGGCGGCACAGTCACGCAGTTTTCCCAAACCATCAAACGTTTCGGCTGGTCGGCCAAGTTTGTTGATTTCGATGATACAGCGGCATTGGAAGCCGTCATCGACGACGACACCCGCGCCGTATTCTGCGAATCCATCGCAAACCCCGCAGGCTATCTGATGGACCTGCCTGCCATTGCCGCCGTCGCAGACAAAGCAGGCATCCCTCTAATCGTCGACAACACAACAGCCAGTCCCTACCTGTGCAACCCCATCGAACATGGCGCCACATTGGTCGTGCATTCCACCACCAAATTTCTGACCGGAAACGGCACCGTCACAGGTGGTTGCGTGGTCGACAGCGGTAAATTCGACTGGAGCGCATCTGACAAATTCCCGTCCCTGTCCTCACCCGAACCTGCCTACCACGGCCTGAAGTTTCACGAAACTTTCGGCCATCTGGCCTTCACCTTCCATTCCATCGCTATCGGCTTGCGCGATCTTGGGATGACGATGAATCCATCCGGCGCGTTTCAGACGTTACTGGGGATCGAAACCCTGTCCCTACGCATGGATCGCCACGTCGAAAACGCAATGAAAGTCGCTGAATGGCTGGACGCACACCCCAAAGTCGCCAGCGTTACTTACAGCGGCCTGAGCAGTTTCCCCCACCCCGAACGCCGCGCCTTATATCCGCGCGGTGCAGGATCATTGTTCACCTTTCAACTGCACGCAGGCTATGACGCCTGCGTATCGGTCATCAGCAAACTGAACCTGATTTCCCACGTCGCGAACCTTGGCGACACACGGACATTGATGATCCACCCCGCTTCTACCACCCACCGTCAGCTAACGGCGGAACAGCAAACGGCAGCAAATGCATCCCCTGATACGCTGCGCATTTCCGTGGGGATCGAGACTGTTGCAGATATTATTGCCGATCTGGAACAGGCTCTGGAGTAGAGACATGATCCTTTCGCGAACCCCAATCTCATTGATCCTACTGACCGGTCGTGGCGTGAATAATACGCCCGAGCCCGCAACGACGGACCTGTCAAACCTGCCTGTAAAGGCAACACCGGCACCGCAGATAGACCACACCCAAGTCCTGCAATCGTTTCGCGATTATTGTCAGCCCCCGGTTCTAGACTTGCCAAAGTTAGAAACGATGGCCGCTGATTTCGGGCAACGACACGCTACAGCGAGGATCCTATAGACGGCCCATCCTTCAGCGCCGCAAGCAAAACTGAAGACCGTGACAACGCCATACAGTTCGGCATCAACAAAGCTATCCTCCATCACTTCACCTTAGAAGACACGGATACGACAGAATTCCCTGTAAGTGCCCTAACCTGTAGCGTTCGCGCATTCGTTCCCTTGATGACTGATGCGGAACATATTGAAACCCGTAACAAGATTGAGGGACAGATTACCCAAACCAGCCTTTCACTCAGATACGCCAATCATCAAGTGGTCGAAGATGGCATAACAATACGCTATCAACTTCCCGAAATCGGTCTACTTGTAATCATCCCAACTAGACGACAGTGTGAAGAATACAAAGACTGTCACTTCCAAACACTCCAACCGATGAAAGTTTCCTTAAACGTGAACATAGGTCGCTACAAATAAGCACCCTATCCGCGCCGCGAAATCCCTCGCATCTTCGCAAGTTTCTTCTCGGTCTGCTCACCCGGCAACGGTGGCAACTGCCCCCGTCGCCGCATCAATGA
>JBMZCY010000285.1:0-2525 GCA_049613825.1 Planktomarina sp. | reverse complement strand
GGTTTAATGAACCTTGATCGTTATGCGCTGCTTTCTTGGGCAAGTGATTCATACGCTGGAGCCAATTGTATTATTCAACGAAAAAATGAAGACCTTTTCCTCATACGCTGCAACGAATGGGTAGATGTATCCTCCCGAATGTTCTGCGGGAGGATAACTGTGCCCTCATGGTTGGCAGACAAGTTAAAAATTAGGCTAGCCGCTTTGGAGTATCGGGGGCATTGGTCAGGATATTCCATTTGATGGCCGAACTTTTCCGCCATGTTGCCGACTTTGGCAATTAAGGATCAGCCTTCACGTTATAACCTTATCGTTACATTCTTAGCTATGTCTATGGCCGCATGATCAACATAGAAAATGTGCTTTGATTATTGGTTGATCGATCTTAGTTGGCGACCTTTGAAAGCCCCATTCGGCTTTCAGATTTTCCGGTGTTCATGGTCAGGACAGCTCCTCATCTTCCCGACTCAACAAATACAACTGATACCACGGGTTCTCCTCCGCTGGGGTCAGATCAACACTCTCTTCATTCATATCAGACATACCGCAATCCTAAGCGTTCGAACCACGGTATGCCAAGGGCACAGGTTACACCGTGCCGCCCAATGATCCCTCAAGCGAAGCCATTTCCTGCCCCCCCGCCATCAGGTCTTGCAGCTCTTCCGGCGTGATCTCACCACGCACTGCAGTGCCCAAGGTTTGGCCTCGGTTCAGCACAGTGAACCTGTCGCCAACAGCCATCGCATGGCGCACGTTGTGGGTGATGAACACCACCGCCACGCCCTGTTTGCGGACCTTATCAACGGTCGCCAGCACGTTTGCCGTTTGGCGCACACCCAAGGCAGACGTCGGTTCGTCCAAGATCAGAACCTTCGCCCCGAAATGCACCGCACGGGAAATGGCAACAGTCTGGCGTTCGCCGCCCGACAATGTCCCCACTGCCTGATCCGGCCCCCGCAGGTTGATGCCCATTTTACGCATCTCATCCATGGTGACCTGATTGGCGTATTCATGGTCAAAGAACGACATGCCGAACTTCTTCTTTGTCGGCTCATTGCCCATAAAGAAGTTCCGCGTCACGGACATCAGCGGGATCATCGCAAGGTGTTGGTGCACCGTGGCAATGCCAGCCTCCATCGCGTCGCGGGGATCGGCGAAGTTCATTTCCTGACCATTGAACATGATCTGGCCCGCCGTTGGTTTGTGAACCCCCGACATGGTTTTGATGAACGTCGATTTGCCCGCGCCGTTGTCGCCCAGCAGGCAGTGACATTCGCCGGGATGAATATCGACCGAGACTCCGGCCAGCGCAATCACAGACCCGAAGTGCTTTTCGATGTCTTTCATTTGGATAATGGGTTCAGACATATTAACGCTCCCCTGTGATAATGCGGCGGATGTAGGTGTTCAGGATCACAGCGGCCAACAAGATGACGCCCAAGAACACACGGAACAGCGACGATTCAACGCCTGCAAAGAACAAGCCCTGTTGCACAACGCCAAAGATCAACGCGCCAAGGGCAGCCCCCAGAACCGATCCATATCCGCCTGTTAGCAATGCACCACCGATAACCACGGCGATGATTGCTTCGAATTCCTTCAGAACCCCACGGTCAGCGCCCGCAGATCCGAATTCCATCACCTGACAGGTGGCAAATACGGTCGCGCAGAATGCAGTGAACATGAACATCAAGATCTTGACGCGGTTTACAGGTACGCCTGAATTTCGCGCAGCCTCGGCATCACCACCAGCGGCGAAAATCCAGTTGCCGAATTTTGTGCGGGTTAGCAGGATGTGGCCAAAGATAATCAGGATGATGGCCCAAACGATCAGCATTGGGATGCCGTCTACGACCGGTTGGCCTTTACGTGTGCCACGCTCAAAAACGGAAATGATGCCGTTGTCGCCCAGCCAGATGAACAATCCACCTAATATCTTGCCACCAAACAGCCATGCAAAAGGATCGCCAGCGGTTACGTCCCGAATACCACCAATGATGGTTTTGCGCTCCAGAAGCTGTGGAAGGAAAATGGTAAAGCCACGCAGGATGAACAAAAACGCCAGCGTCACAATAAAGCTGGGCAGCCCTGTGCGCACAACGATGTATCCATTCAGCGCGCCGATTGCCACACAGATCACAAATGTCAGTAGGATCGTCACGGTGGGGGATAGGGAAAATGTGATCGTTCCGATGGCGATCATCATACCGGCAAAGCCAATCATGGACCCAACGGACAAATCAAATTCACCCGCGATCATCAACAGACATGCGCCCACCGCAATGATCATGAATTGTGCTGATACGATCGACCAGTTCATCACCCCTTGGCTATTGAACATGCCGCTGTCAAAGGCGAACAAAAGAAAGAAAAAGAAGACGGCAACGGTTCCAACAATGCCCCCCAGTTCGGGGCGGATCAACGCCTGTCGGAACTTTGAGGTCTGTTTGACGCGTTCGTCGGTGTTTGGTGCTGGCTGAGCTGTTTCGCCCATGGTCGCCTCCCGCAGTTAGGTTTGGATACAA
>JBMZCY010000284.1:0-2526 GCA_049613825.1 Planktomarina sp. | reverse complement strand
AGATGAAAACCCGCTCTTCGTTGCAGACACTCATGTCAATGCAGAACCAACAGCCGAACAATTGGCGGAAACCGTGCAGGCCACGGCACGTCACGTCCGTCGCTTCGGGATCGAACCGAAAATTGCATTGTGTTCCGGTTCTCAGTTTGGCAATCGTGATTGTGCATCAGGTCGTTCCATGCGTGGGGCGCTGGAAATTCTGGATGCTGCATCATGTGACTTTGAATACGAAGGCGAAATGCATACGGATGCTGCCCTTGATCCGGCACTGCGCGAACGCGAACTTCCGGGGAACCGCTTGACCGGTGCTGCGAATGTTTTGATCTATGGAAACACGGATGCAGCAGGTGCGGCGCGTAACCTGCTAAAGTCAGCCGCTGGTGGTGTCGAAGTTGGTCCGATCCTAATGGGTATGGGCAACCGAGCACATATCGTGACACCAGGTGTTTCGGCGCGTGGCATCTTGAACATGGCAGCCCTTGCCGGATCAGATGTTCAGTCTTACGGCTAATCTTGGAACAAGCGGAACTGGAGTAGCACAGCCAAGAAACAACTCATGATCCCGACCGTCCTCATGCCAATTGTCTGGATCAGTGTTGCAACACTCGCAAACAAGATCGCCATCTAGATAAGTGAAGCCTTTACAGCTGGGTTCACGCTTGTGCCGAATGCAATCCCTGTAACGCCCGCGATGATGATCGCTGGTCTGACGTTGGAGACAAACATTGCCACAACGTGCTGGTGGCTCCCCAGCGGGATCGCCTTCGCCACTGGCAGTGTCTAGTTAGGATTGCTGAGCTGTTCTGGAGTCCCAATTGAATCTTTAGACATATGATAATTCCTCCCTTATCATTTTCACGCTGCAGGCGTTTCATCACCAGCGTTGTTCCGGTCGACCACATAAGGTGTGTCGAACCAATGCTCCTCTAGGTTCGGGTCATCCCCGATCCGATCCACGACCGCAAACAGGCCAGGCGCTGACAACGGGGTCAGCACGCCGTGCCATGTATTGCGGTGAAAGTTGATGGCCTGTCCGGCCTGTGTTTCAAACGCGATGGGGTGGCCCGGTTTCCCGTTGTTATCCGCTGCGACAATCACCAGAAAACTGTCCATGGACATCGGCACAAAGGCCTGACTACCCACGGGATGGCGTTCCATCATATCCAGTTTTACCGGCAACGCACGGGGTTGCGCTTTGAACAAGCTGATCCCCGTTTTGCCACCAGCGAAATCAATCTGTGCGCGGTCGTGATACCGTCCGCACATGCCTTGATTGATAATCTTGTCGGGATCACCCGCAACTTCCAAAATATCCCCAAAGGATGCGAAAGCTGCTACATCCATCGGCCGTATGTCGATCATATTACTCATGCGCTGAACTTGTCTTCCAAACGCAGTTCCGCGATGCGTTCCACCTGTTTGCAAGCTTCTGCAAATTCGGTGTCACGGTCATTGTCGATGCGACGCGTAAAGGCTGCCTGAATGCTATCTTTGCTGTTGTCTTTTACCGCAATGATGAACGGGAAGCCGAACTTGGTGGTATATTGTGTGTTAAAGTCGGTGAACATTGCACGTTCTTTGTCCGTCAGCATGTCTAACCCCGCGCCGGCCTGTTCAGCAGTGCTTTCTGCCGTCAAACGACCTGCGCTTGCCAATTTTCCAGCCAGATCAGGGTGTGCGTTCAAAACGCCCAAGCGCTGTTCTTCGGATGATGATCGGAACACACGGGCCAATGCGCTGTGCACACCTGCCGCGTTGTCATGGGTTGGCCCCAGTTCCAGATCAAATGCCCGTTCTGCGATCCATGCGCTGTGTTCAAAGATGCCGCCAAATTCGGCAACAAAAGTGTCTTTGTCCATCTCGGACGGGCCTGTCTGTGTCATCGGCGGGTGTTCTTTCA
The DNA here is from genome assembly GCA_049613825.1 of Planktomarina sp. Classification (GTDB taxonomy): domain Bacteria; phylum Pseudomonadota; class Alphaproteobacteria; order Rhodobacterales; family Rhodobacteraceae; genus Planktomarina. The sequence goes on along the minus strand of JBMZCY010000284.1, from coordinate 626 downwards.
TCCAGTGTTCTGCAATGTCGAGGCGCGTGGCGAACCAGACATCGTCATGGGATTTCATGTAGTCCATTGCACGTTTCAATGCGGCAGCGCGGCTTGGGCGGCCGATGATCCGGCAGTGCAGACCGATCGACATCATCTTCGGTGCACCCGCCTGTCCTTCGGCGTACAACGTGTCAAATGCATCTTTCAGCATTGCTTCAAACTGGTCCCCGTTTGTGAACCCTGCTTGAATGCCAAAGCGCATATCGTTGCAATCCATCGTGTAGGGCACGACCAACTGGTCATGCTCACCATATTTCACCCAATACGGCAGATCGTCAGCATAGCTGTCTGCCACATATGCAAACTGACTTGTTTCGGACACCAGTCGTTCTGTGTTCATCGAACAACGCCCTGTGTACCAACCGCGGGGCGGTTTACCGACGACTTCCGTATGCAGACGGATGGCTTCGTTAATTTGCGCCTGTTCCTCGGCCTCGGACATGTCTTTGTGTTCGACCCATTTCAGGCCGTGGCTGGCAATTTCCCAGCCGGAACGTTTCATGGCCGCGACCTGCTCTGGCGCGCGGGCGAGCGCGCTTGCGACGCCGTAGACCGTCAGCGGCAGGTCGCCCAACATGCGATGC
>JBMZCY010000283.1:0-2529 GCA_049613825.1 Planktomarina sp. | reverse complement strand
CTGAGTCCCAAGAACGCATGTTGATGGTTCTGAAGCCCGAGTTAGAGGCCGAGGCCCGTGCGGTATTCGAAAAATGGGACCTCGATTTTGCGATTGTCGGTGAGACGATTGCAGAAGACCGCTTCCTGATTGAACATGATGGTAAGGTCATGGCAGATTTGCCATTGTCAAAACTTGCCTCGACTGCGCCGGAATATGACCGCCCTTGGGTGCCTACTCCGGCTGCTGAGGTATTGAACGATGTGCCGCAGATTGATCCGATCGATGGTCTGAAAGCGCTGATTTCAGATGCCAACTATGCCTCCAAACGCTGGGTCTATCAGCAGTATGACAGTCAGGTTATGGCAGACACGTTGGCAACTCCGGGTGCAGGTGCGGGTGTTGTGCGGGTTCATGGCACGCAGAAAGCGTTGGCATTTACCTCCGACGTGACACCCCGTTATGTGCAGGCAAACCCTGTCGAAGGCGGCAAGCAAGCGGTGGCCGAAGCTTACCGCAACCTGACAGCCGTGGGCGCCCTGCCCTTAGCCACCACAGACAACATGAACTTCGGCAATCCTGAAAAGCCGGAAATCATGGGGCAGTTTGTCGGTGCGATTCAGGGGATTGGCGAAGCTGTGACCGCACTGGACATGCCCATCGTGTCGGGCAACGTATCTTTGTACAATGAAACCGACGGTCAACCGATCCTGCCAACGCCGACTATTGGTGCCGTTGGTTTGATTACAGACCTCGAAAAACGTATCGCAGACGTGGCACAGAATGGTGACCAATTGTTGCTGATTGGTGCAACCGAAGGGCATTTGGGCCAATCAGCCCTACTCGCCCAAGTTTTCAACCGGGTAGAGGGCGATGCCCCGTCCGTTGATCTGGCTGCGGAAAAAGCAAACGGTGACTTCATTCGTGGCAACGCTGAATGGATCAACGCATGTACTGACGTGTCAGATGGCGGCATTGCCTTGGCGGCGTTTGAACTCGCGAACACGGCTGGCATTGGTGTGTCATTGGACGAAACAGATACGGCACAATTGTTCGGCGAAGACCAAGCCCGTTATCTGGTCGCCTGTTCGTTTGACGCCGCAGAAGCACTTTGCATCTATGCAGGTCAGGCAGATATTCCGATTGTGACAATGGGCCGGTTTACGGGCACCGACGTTTCCTTTGGGTCATCCTCAGCCTCACTCGAAGAACTAACCGCGACCTTCGACACTGCATTCGAACAACAAATCTTCGGCTAACTTGCAGCCTTGGCCATCGGTGCCTAGGTTAGATGAAATAGATAAGGATACCCCATGGCGATCACAGCCCAGCAAATCGAAGCCTTGATCCGCGAAGGGTTTCCAGACGCGCAAATCGAAGTCCAAGGTGATGATGGCGCACATTTCGCAGCCAAAGTTGTCGACGCCAGCTTTTCCGGCAAGAACCGCGTGCAACAACACCGCGCGGTTTATGCGGCCTTGAAAGGCAAGATGGATGGCAACAACGGCGAACTGCACGCATTGGCGTTAACCACGCAGGCCGCCGATTAAATGGAGCTGATTGCCTTTCTTGCCATCGCGATCCTTGCCATTCTGGTCGGCAACGCGATCTATGTTGTGCGCAAAGAAGGCAAATCCCAACGTGGGGTCGATCCCAGCGATGGGGACACAGAAATCATATCCGAATATTCGTCCGGCGTTGGTGGCGGGCAGTATTCAAAGTACAACATTCCCAAAGATCCGCAGCAATACGCGCAGATCTTTGTTCCGAAAGATAGGAAGTAGCATGTCAGCAGAAACACAAATCAAAGAAACCGTGTCCGGATCAGACGTTGTTCTGTTCATGAAAGGCACAAAAGAAATGCCGCAGTGCGGATTTTCCAGCCAGGTCGCGGGCATCCTGAACTATATGGGCGTCGAGTATCAGGACGTGAATGTGCTGGCCGATGATGCAATCCGTCAGGGCATCAAAGATTATTCCGACTGGCCGACCATTCCGCAGCTGTATGTCAAAGGTGAATTTGTCGGCGGATGCGACATCATCAAAGACATGACATTGTCCGGCGAATTGGACGGGTTCCTGGAAGAGAACGGCGTGACGTACGACAAAGAAGCCGCAGATAAAATTCGCGAAGCGAACGCTTAACCTAATAACGACGTCAGGCGGTTGTTCCGTCTGGCGTCAGTTTGCCTTCCAAACGATCCGCAAGTTCTTCCGCCTTTGCCGCAGCACTTGCCATGCCCTGACCAACTTCGTCCGGGACAACAGCCACTTCTACAGTTTCGACAGGGCGTGCTTCGGCTTCGGCCAATGCCGCTTCCAACGTATCAATCCGCGACTGCATGGATTGAACAAGGGTGTTGTGCGCATCGCCTTTATCATCCGCCGCCCCGGCCCGATCCGCCAGCATCAAGCCTGCCATCAACAAGGTGCGGTTTTCAGGCAGCTTTCCGATCTGACGTACCAAAGTAGATGCCTCGTGATCCAAAAGTGCTGCAGCAGACTCAAGAAATCCTTCTTCACCAGTCTGACATGCGACCAGATACGGAC
>JBMZCY010000282.1:0-2531 GCA_049613825.1 Planktomarina sp. | reverse complement strand
GAAACCATAAAAAGGCTGCGATGCCCATGTCCTGCGCGCTACCCCCTTCACATCCTTTCGACGACGATAAACTGAAGGAGGAATGCGGGATTTACGGCGTCATCGGCATTCCCGATGCAGCAAATTTCGTGGCCCTTGGCCTGCACGCCCTGCAACATCGCGGGCAAGAGGCAGGCGGGATTGTATCGTATTGCCCCGAAGCCGAATTTCAGTCTGCACGACGTTTTGGATATGTGCGCGATAATTTCACCAGTGCCAAGCTGATGGAAACGCTGCCCGGATCGCTTGCTATCGGGCATGTACGCTATTCCACGGCAGGGTCCAAAGGGGCGACAGCCATCCGCGACGTGCAGCCATTCTTTGGCGAATTTGCCATGGGCGGCGCTGCGATTGCGCACAATGGCAACATCACCAACGCAGACAGCCTGCGCAAAGAACTGATCGAACGCGGATCGATCTTTCAATCTTCGTCTGACAGCGAATGTATTATTCACCTGATGGCACGATCCTTGCAGCAGACAATTCCGGAACGCATGGAAGACGCGTTGCGCCGTGTCGAAGGTGCGTTTTCAGTCGTTGCCATGACCCGCAGCAAGTTGGTCGGGGTTCGTGATCCGCGCGGTGTACGCCCGCTGGTGATTGGAAAATTGGGGGACGGATACATCCTCAGCTCCGAAACTTGTGCGTTGGACATTATAGGAGCTGAATTTCTGCGTGACGTAGAACCCGGCGAAATGGTTGTGATCACGGAGAATGGTATCGAAAGCCAGCGCCCGTTCCGCCCCGCTGCGTCCAAATTCTGTATCTTTGAACATGTGTATTTCAGCCGCCCTGACAGCATTCTTGGCGGGCGGTCGGTGTACGAAACCCGTGCCGCGATTGGCAAAGAACTGGCCAAAGAAGCACCTGTGGACGCTGATCTTGTGTGCCCTGTCCCTGACAGCGGCACCCCGGCGGCCATCGGATTTTCGCAAGCGTCGGGTATTCCATATGCCATGGGCATTATCCGGAACAGCTATATGGGCCGAACGTTCATTGAACCGAGCGAGCAAATTCGGAACATGGGTGTACGCCTAAAACTGAACGTGAACCGTGCGTTGATCAAAGACAAACGCGTGATCCTTGTGGATGACAGCGTGGTGCGGGGAACAACTAGCCGTAAAATCAAAGATATGATTCTTGATGCAGGTGCAAAGGAAGTGCATTTTCGCATTGCGTCCCCGCCGACCGCTTGGCCTTGTTTTTACGGCGTTGATACCCCTCAACGCGAAAAGCTGCTAGCGGCCACGATGAGTGCGGAAGAAATGCGGTCACACTTGGGTGTGGACAGTTTGAAATTCATATCGCTCGACGGGTTGTACCGTGCGGTCGGCGAAAAGAAGCGGAACAACGCATCGCCGCAATATTGCGACGCGTGCTTCAGCGGTGAATATCCGGTGATCCCGTCCGACCAAATCGCCCAAGGATTTCAGATGAAGGCAGCAGAATAAGATGGCAAAACCAATTCTGATTACAGGCGCATCACGCGGGTTGGGTGCGGCCTTGGCCGAAGTTTTGTCCCCTGCCCATCATATCATTGCGGTTGCCAAAACCACTGGCGCATTGGAAGATCTAGATGATCGCATTCAGGCCAAAGGTGGTCACACAACCCTAGCGCCGATGGATGTGACAAACGGCGATGCCATGGCGCATCTGTGCAAATCGATCTTTGATCGTTGGGGCGGGGTGTCGTGGTGGTTCCATGCAGCTGTACATGCCGCGCCATTGAGTCCAGCGGATCATGTCGGAGCCAAGGATTTTGCAAAATCCTTGGCGCTGAACGTATCTGCCACCGCCCAATTGATCCCCTGTGTAGCACCTTTGCTTAATAATGGCGGACAAGCGGTATTCTTTGATGACCCGCGTGCAGGGCAAAAATTCTTTGCCGCCTATGCCGCAACCAAAGCCGCACAAATCGCGCTGGCACAGGCATGGCAGGCCGAGTCAGGTGCGTCGGGACCCAAAGTGCACATTGTAACTCCGCCCCCGATGCCCACTGCCACGCGCGCCCGTTTTTTCCCCGGCGAAGACCGTGCGCCTTTGACGCCGTGCATAGATGCCGCCCAGCAGATCGTTGCTGACCTAGGTGTTGTGTAAACCCTTCAGTTTTGTGGATTAGCGCAACAAAACCTTGCGACCCGATGGGCGGGTCGTTACGCCAACCTTATGCGAATATTGATCACAAATGATGACGGCATCGCCGCACCCGGGCTGGAAATCTTGGCTGAAATTGCAGCGCATGTTGCTGGGCCGGGTGGCGAAGTGTGGACCGTGGGCCCTGCGTTTGAACAATCAGGCGTCGGGCATTGTATTTCCTACACGCATCCGGTGCTGACACATCAACATGGCGACCGCAGCTTTGCCGTCGAAGGGTCCCCTGCGGATTGTGTATTGGCAGGTCTACATCATCTGGTTGATGGCAAGATTGATCTGGTGCTGTCGGGTGTGAACAAGGGCAACAACGCCGCAGAAAATACGGTGTATTCGGGAAC
>JBMZCY010000281.1:251-2549 GCA_049613825.1 Planktomarina sp. | reverse complement strand
GACGCTTGGGTACAATGATGCGGGTCAAACCACTGATGGTGGTGGCGATCTTATCACCACAGGTGACGACGAAATTCACGGCAACGGTGGGGATGATACAATCTACGCCATGGCCGGGAATGACCTTGTCTATGGTGGCGATGGTGACGATAACATCCATGGCGACAACAGCCCTGTTACCAATACAATCGGTCCGATGGATGATACCTTGCACGGCGATGCAGGTAACGATTTTATCAGTGGCAACTCTGGCGAAGATTTAATCTTTGGTGGTGATGACAATGACACCATCTATGGTGGGGCTGACAATGACAGTGTCAAAGGTGACGCTGGTAACGACACAATCAGCGGTGACAGCGGTGAAGACCTGTTGTCAGGTGGCACTGGTGACGATACCATTTATGGTGGCACGGGTGATGACCGCATCGGTGGCGGCGATGGCGAAGATGCGATCTATGTCAACGATGGCACATCAAGCGATCATGACACGGTTGATGCAGGTGATGGCGCTGACACCATCTATGCAGGCTTTGGCGACCATATCTTAGGGGGTCAGAACGCAGGCACAGCGGGTGACGGTTCGGCGTCGGCTGATAATGATGTTCTGGATTTCACCAGCGCCATTCCAACCGGTGGTTCTTACACGATTGACACCGTGTCTGACACGGCATCAGGCGGCAACGGTAATGGGTTTGACGGGACTGTCAGGTTCTATGACAGCAATGGCGACGAAACCGGCAAAATTACTTTCGAAGACATCGAAACCTTTGTTATGTGCTTCACACCTGGCACCATGATCAAAACCCGCAAGGGTGAGGTTGATGTAGCCAAGCTTCGCGTTGGTGACAAAGTCTTGACCCGTGACAATGGCTTCCAAGCTGTGCGTTGGGTTGGGGCAAAGACGTTGGATCAAGATGTCCTTGCCGCCAAAGAAGAACTGCGCCCTGTGCGTATTTCCAAAGGCGCATTGGGGGACAACTTGCCAGAGCGTGACATGCTTGTTTCACCACAGCACCGCATGTTGGTGGGCAACGCTGCCACTGAACTTTGGTTCGGCAGCGAAGAAGTTCTGGTTGCGGCAAAACACCTGACATGCCTTGCTGGCGTCGAAGTGGTTGGGCCAGAAGAAGTGACCTACATCCACGTGATGTTCGACGCGCATGAAATCATCTGCGGCGATGGTTCTTGGACTGAAAGCTTCCAACCTGGCGATCAAAGCTTGGGGTCTTTGGACAGCGAAGCCCGTTCGGAACTGTTCGAATTGTTCCCAGAACTGGCAGATGGCAAAGCAGAAGCTGCATATCCTGCAGCACGTCAAACACTGAAAGCACACGAAGCGCCACTGATCTTCGTTGCAGAGTAAGCTTTGCGAAATAGAATTGGAAAAGGGCGGTCTTCGGGCCGCCCTTTTTTGCATTTAACCCTGTTGGAAAGCGTCCCAATCCTGGGGGGTATCCAGATCGATGCCGACATGTGGTCCAGTAAGTTCAATGTATTGAACGTTAAACGCGGGGTTTTGAAACAGGGGCTTTGCACCGTCATCACCAGACAGGTCTGCAAAAGACTCAAAAGTTGATCTGGCAAAGACCGTTGGGTGGGCGGGGCGACCCTGTGCAGTCCGCCCGCGCAAAATATCAGCCGTTGGATGGTCTGAAATTGCTTGGTTAAATGCTGTGAAATGTGCGGCTGAGAGCCCTGGAAGGTCGGCCAAAGTCACACAGATATGTGTGGTGTCCATGGGGAGGGCAGCAACGGCTGCCCGTAACGTGCCGGATATCCCCTCGTTAGAGGATTGAAAACACTTGATTTTGATGTCCAACTCGTCAAGCTGAGCTGCTCTGGGATGATCTAAACTTGGCAAAGCCACCCAGGTTTCCCCAGGCATGGCGTGCGTCGCAACCGCCGCGCGTCGAATCAGAGAGCTGCCGTTAAAAGGCCGGGTCAGTTTGTCCAAAGGCGCCATGCGTGACGATGCGCCTGCGGCACAAATCAGCGTTACAATCTGCATCAGATCAACGGCTTGGAAATCCGCGTGGCTTTGCAGCGTTTGCCCAAAATCTCAATCTCGCAAGTCAAATCTTCCGTGGCCAGGGCGCGGGGCACCAAGGCGTAAGCGATGGATTTGCCAGCCGTGTGGGAATAGCCGCCGGACGTGCAGAACCCTTGGACCTGATCGTCGATAAACACCGGTTCATATCCAACAACATCTGCATCCTCTGCCGCGACCTCAAACGTGACAAGGGTGCGGGCAGGGGGTGTGGCCCGTTCTGCCTCTGCCACCGCGCGGCCGATGAAATC
>JBMZCY010000281.1:0-241 GCA_049613825.1 Planktomarina sp. | reverse complement strand
ACCGATCCATCCCGGTTTCCGCCGCAGAATAATCCGGCGAAAATTCGGCCATCCAAGACCCAAAGAACCGATCCAGGCGCAAAGACATCATCGCCCGCATCCCAAAGGGTGTGATCCCCAAGGGCTGCCCTGCGGTCCACAAAGTTGACCAAAGATTGCGCTGATCCATCGGGTTGCAGTAAATCTCATACCCCAGATCGCCGGTATAGCTGACCTGCTGAATGATGCAGTCTGTCGCGCC
>JBMZCY010000280.1:0-2574 GCA_049613825.1 Planktomarina sp. | reverse complement strand
CCTGTTCGCCGTGTCTTTGCGTTCAAAACCACCCGCAAAACCTTTTCAGGATCCGCATCCTTGTCGATATAGATATGCACAATGCCCTCAAGGTGGGCAAAGACCGGCACACGCGCCTCGCGTTGAACCAAGCCCACCAAGCCCTTGCCGCCCCGTGGCACAATCACGTCGATGCTGTTTGTCATGGTTAACATTTCACTGACAGCGGCACGATCACGGGTTGGGACCAGTTGGATTGATGCCACTGGCAAATCAGCGTCTTTGAGACCCTGAACCATCGCCGCGTGAATGGCCGATGAGGAATGAAAACTTTCCGACCCGCCACGCAAAATCACCGCATTGCCCGCTTTCAAGCATAACGCCCCCGCATCAGCCGTCACGTTTGGACGACTTTCATAGATCACGCCAACCACACCCAAAGGCGTGCGCACACGTTGGATGTTCAGCCCCGATGGACGGTCCCAATCCTCAAGCACCTCCCCCACAGGGTCCTTTTGTGCGGCGACAGCCATCAGACCGTCAACGATGCCGCGAATACGATCTTCGTCCAACATCAGACGGTCCATCATCGCATCAGACAGACCCTTTTCACGGCCATAATCGAGGTCCTTCATGTTGGCCTCAATAATGTCAGCGCGGGTTTTCCAGACGTTTTCCGCTGCAGATACAAGCGCTGCATGTTTGCGTTCGGCACTTGCAAACGCCAGTTCCGCAGCTGCATCCCGTGCGGCTTTGCCAATGTCTTGCATCATTGCTGTCATATCAGTCATCGTCTTATCCTTACCCGTGCAGAACCATGTCGTCGCGGTGGATCAAAGATGCCCGCCCCGCATAGCCTAAAATATCTTCAAATTCGTCCGTATGGCGGCCTTGGATTTGCGCCGCCTCAACAGCGGCAAACCGCACAAGACCGCAGCCAAGGTCATCGCCGTCGCTGCTTTCAATCCGCACCGGATCACCCCGTTCAAAATCACCGCTTACTGCCGTGACACCAGCAGGCAGCAGGCTTTTACCCCGCTTCAACGCACCGACTGCCCCTGCATCAATCGTTACAACACCACGTGGCTTCATCGCTGAAATCCACTGCTTACGCGCCAATTGCGGATCATCAGAAGGCAGGAACCACGTCGCATTCGCACCATCGTTCAAAACCTTCAACGGGTTCAAAGGCGACCCTAATGTGATCACCATTGCACATCCCGCGCCCATGGCCATCTTCGCCGCCATCAGCTTGGTCTTCATCCCGCCTTTGGACAGGCCCGTGCCTGCGTCGCCTGCCATCGCCTCAATCTCAGCCGTGATTGTGGGGACAGTATCAAATCGCGTGGCCGTTGGATCATCAGAAGGGTTTGCAGTGTATAGACCATCAATATCCGACAACAGGACCAGTTGATCTGCCCCCACGGTCACAGCAATCTGAGCCGCCAAACGGTCGTTATCGCCATAACGAATTTCATCGGTCGCGATTGTGTCATTTTCGTTCACAATCGGCACAACGCCAAGGTCCAACAACTGACCCAAAGTCGCACGTGCATTCAGGTACCTGCGGCGATCTTCACTGTCTTCCAGCGTTAATAGTACCTGAGCCGTCGTAATCCCATGCGGCGTCAACTTTTCTTGATACGCTTGCGCCAGTTGGATTTGCCCCACCGCCGCAGCCGCTTGCGATTGCTCCAAAGACAACTCTACCACACCAAAATCCAACACAGATCGCCCCAAAGCGATCGAGCCGGACGACACAATCACAACATCCTTGCCTTGCGATTTCAACCAAGCCACATCATCGGCCAATGTCTGCAACCAATCCGCCTTCAACGCACCCGTCACAGTGTCCACCAACAGGGCAGACCCGATCTTAACAACCAACCGTTTTGCGTCTGTTAGGGTCGCCATTCTTCCACGCCTGCTTCTTCGCGTTCTTTGGCGCGGACGTCTTCGACCATCTCGCCCAACTTCTCAAGCACCGCATCTGTGCCTTGTTCCAGACCACCGGACATGACCATAATCTCGCCCTGACTGGCGCCTTTCAGGGCACCAATGGCAAAATCCAGATCATCTTCAGACAGCGCGTCGGATTTGTTCAGGATCGTCAGGCGCGGCTTGTCCAGCAGGCCAGCGCCATAAGCTTCCAATTCCTGAATGATCGTCAGGAAATCCTGACCAATCGATTCACTGCTGCCGTCTACGATGTGCACCAACACACCACAGCGTTCGATATGGCCAAGGAACCGATCCCCGATCCCGCGCCCTTCGCTGGCACCTTCAATCAAGCCCGGCACGTCTGCAATCACGAATTGAGTCCCCGGTATCGTCACCACACCCAAATTCGGGTGCAGGGTCGTAAACGGATAATCTGCAATCTTCGGGTTCGCGTTGGTCACAGAATCCAAGAACGTCGACTTGCCCGCGTTCGGCAAACCGACCAGCCCCACATCCGCGATCAGCTTCATGCGCAGAACAAGCGACCGCTCCACGGCAGGTTGACCCGCGTTTGCACGACGAGGCGCTTGGTTGGTGGATGTCTTGAACTGCAAGTTCCCCCAGCCGCCATTGCCGCCTTTGGCCACGACGATG
>JBMZCY010000279.1:0-2583 GCA_049613825.1 Planktomarina sp. | reverse complement strand
AAAAAGTAGCGACAGCTGCTGAAATTGTCGACTACGCCGACCGCTGTGCCGGTGTTCTCGCGACCAGTGGTGGTCAACTCAACCCGTATAAGTTAGGCGTTGAACTGCTGCGGTTTGATATGTCCGAGTATATGGAAAAGCACGCTATTTCCCGTCTGATTGGCGCCCCTCCCGGCTACGTCGGCTTTGATCAAGGCGGCATGCTAACAGATGGTGTGGATCAAAACCCGCACTGCGTTCTGCTGCTGGACGAGATTGAGAAAGCACACCCCGATGTGTTCAACATCCTGTTGCAGGTCATGGACCACGGCAAGCTTACAGATCACAACGGTCGTGCGACGGATTTCCGCAATGTGATCCTGATTATGACATCGAACGCTGGCGCATCGGACGCTGCCCGCGCACCGCTGGGCTTTGGCCGTGAAAAGCGGACGGGTGAAGACACAGAGGCGATTGAACGTCTGTTCACCCCTGAATTCCGCAACCGTCTGGACAGCATCGTCAGCTTTGCACCACTGTCGCGCGATGTGATCGCACAAGTGGTTGAGAAATTCGTGTTGCAGCTGGAAGCACAGTTGATGGACCGCAACGTATCAATCGAACTAACCCGTGCTGCCGCAGACTGGTTAGGTGACAAAGGTTATGACGACCGAATGGGCGCACGTCCATTGTCACGTGTCATTCAGGAACACATCAAAAAGCCACTGGCAGAAGAATTGCTGTTCGGCAAGTTGACCAAAGGTGGTTTGGTGAAAGTGGGCGTAAAAGCAGGCGAACTGGATCTGAAGATCGAAAAACCCGCACAGCGCAAACTGTCTGACAAAGGCAACAAACCACCTTTGTTGACCGCCGACTGATGCGTCTTGCTTATATATTAATCTTCGCCGCGACACCACTTGCGGCGAAGGAACCTTTGCTAAACATCCCGCTTGATTGCACGTTGGGGGATAATTGCTACATCAACGATTATTTCGACCGTGATACGTCGGAAGGAACACGTGATTATGCCTGTGGCGATGTCACTCGTGACAATCACCGTGGCGTCGATTTCGCCCTTCAAACCTTACAACAAATGCGCGACGGGGTGAATGTGATCGCCGCCGCCCCCGGTACAGTGCGTGGCATCCGTGACGGAATGCCAGACATCGCAAATACAGACCCGAACGCCCCTGACCTGACAGGCCGCGAATGCGGGAACGGCGTTGCCATTGACCATGGCGGCGGATGGAGCACACAATACTGCCACTTGAAACAAGGATCCGTCACAGTCAAAAACGGCGATCGTGTGCGGTTGGGAACTGTCCTTGGCGACGTGGGCCTGTCGGGTCAAACCAACTATCCCCATGTACATTTCAGCACCTTTAAAGACCGTAAGCGTGTCGATCCGTTCAACCCTGACATGGTCGACACCTGTCGGATCGGCCCAGACGAAGGTTTATGGCAAAAGCCCCCTGCTTATCAACCATCAGGTTTGGTGCGAATTGGGCTGACCGGAACATCTCCCAAATTGGCCGATATCCGTGACGGGCTACCCTCAACCCCGAACATCTCTGCGGATGCAGATGCGTTGATCGCTTGGGCACAAGGCTATTCGGTCCAAGAAGGGGATACGATAAAGACCAGTATCGAGGGGCCCAATGGCCCGTTCTGGTCGGGCGAGGCGACAGTGCAAAGGGACCGAAAATTTGCCCTGCAATTCATGGGCCGCAAACGACGTAACACGTTGTGGACCACAGGCGCTTATACGGCGACTATGACCCTGATGCGGGATGGGCAAGCCATAGAAACAGATGTTGTGACAACACAGGTTGTGGCCCCTACCGCTCAGTAAATTTCAACTCGATCCGGCGGTTCTGCGATCGTGCTTCAGCTGTGTCTGCATCATTTAGTGGGAAGTACTGACCAAACCCGTTCGCGGACAGGCGTTCTGGCGGCAGTCCAAGGAAGTTCACCATATACAACACAACCGACAACGCACGGGCCTGTGACAGTTCCCAGTTGTTATCAAACTCGCGTGTTCCCGACACAGGCACGTTGTCCGTATGCCCATCCACTTGGATCACCCAATCGATTCCGGCGGGAATATCGGCTGCAATTTCGCGCAACAGGCTGGCAATGCGTGTGATCTGTTCTTCGCCGGCGTCGGACAATGTCGCTCCACCAGGTGGAAACAGAACCTCTGAACTGAACACAAACCGGTCACCGACCAATGTCACGCCTTCGCGGCCTTCCAGTAATTCACGCACTTGTCCCAAGAATTCGGATTTGTAACGTTCCAAAGTGACCGCCTCGGCGGCCAATCGTTCGGCTTCGGCTTGCAAGCGTTCTTGCTCGGCCACTTCCAATCGTTCCACGCGTCGTGCCTGTAAAGCGACCTCGGCCAAGGCCGAATTTAGTCGGGTGCCAAGGTTGGTTAATTCAACATCCCCTGCGTTCGCCCGTGCATCGCTGGCATCCAGCAATCCACCAAGTGTTGCGATTTCGCCCTGCAATCCTTTGATCTGCTGCCGTAACAGTTCGACCTGACGCTGTGCTTCGGTCGAGATTGCTTCTTCTTCTGCCAACCGTTCCCGCGCTTGGGCC
>JBMZCY010000278.1:0-2600 GCA_049613825.1 Planktomarina sp. | reverse complement strand
TCGTTGCCCGTCAAGACAATGAACTGCTCCAATTGCGCAGGATTGTGGACCTGTTGGTGGACCGTGAACGTAGTCGTGACGCCGATGCAGGTGGCGGTATGATCATCGGTGATGAACGCCCGCCCCACTACTAAACTGCAAAAAGCATCTGCCCTAAGGTCAGTGCCATTCGCGCAGCATGATGGAGAAATCCCAAAAGGGCCTTGATTTTCCAGAGACCCTAATGTTTCAAAAAAATTTCAGAAAATTTAGCCATCAAAGTCCGACGCATGCACATTTCCTTTGTGCAAAAGCACCGCGCCAGCCGATCTTTGGTCGGTGAAATTGCGATACATGCTGACGAAAATCGTGTTCGACACCAATTTAGGTGTATTCTCGCCGCAAACCTCACCCTCTTTCACGCGGCAGACCCGTGCTTTCAAAACTTCATAGGCCTTGTCGACGGTCGAAAAATCCCGCGTGCTGCGATAGCGTTGGATTTCGTGCACGATTGGATCGCCAAGGAACGCCAGACCTGCCGTAAATTTCCGCGCGCATCCGTCGCGAAACCCAGTGACATAATGCGTGCGCGGGGCCAGCAGTTCAGGATTAGTGTCAAACATCTTGAACCCGCCTTGGGTTTCGACCTGTGTGCCCAACGTTCGATTAGACAGGCCGCAAACTTTACGCACAGCACCAAATGGCAGGGGGCCGGAATTCTTTGCGGCCTCCATCTCAACTGGTCCACTGCGAAACGATGCAAACCACGAATTGCGTTTTACAGGAATGTTGGCATCGGGGCCTGCCACCAAGGACATCCCACCATTCGCCGCAAAGTTATTGCCGCCCGAGGTGCCTATGCATCCGGACACGGCCATTGCGCCGATCAACAAAACTGCCCATTTCATAGTTCTTCCACCATCACCACACCGTCGAGGCTTTTCAGGGCCCCTTTGATTTGCGGTGTTACCGGAAAATCGGTCCCTGCATCAATATCTACTTCACCGGGCAGGCTAGCATCCATCAAACAGAACGAAATTGGACCTTTCGCCGCTGATTTTGCCGCTTTTGCCGCACCTGCCAGAACATTGGCTGCAGACTGAATCGCACTCAGATCATCTACATAGACCCGCAGACCCGCTGATGACCCTTGTTCCACAAGCCCGTCCATAGGGACCGCAGATCGGGCAAGCAGCTTCAATTGGTCAGATTCCATCGTCGCTTCAACCTGCACCACGACTTTCGCGCCCGTTTCCAGATGATCGCGAGAAATCTCTAAAGCATCAGAAAACATCGTGACTTCGTAAGCCCCCGTCGTGTCGGACAACTGGATGAAAGCAAACCTGTTGCCCCGCGCGGATTTGCGTTCCTGACGACTGGCGACGGTTCCTGCCATCTTGACCACGCAAGGACCAGATTGTGCCTTTTCTTCAATCTGGTCGAGGGTCAGGATGCCTTGGCGTTTCAAACTGGGCAGATAATCGTCCAACGGGTGGCCGGACAGATAGAACCCAATCGCGGTAAATTCTTCCGACAAACGCTCGGCTGGTTGCCAGTCATCCACTGGGTCCAAACGCGGTTCGGGCAGATCATCGCCCGCCTCACCAAACAGCGACACTTGCGAAGATGCGCGTTGTTCATGGACAGCGGCGGAGTACGCCGAAAGCCGATCCAACGCCTGAAACACACGGCGGCGGTTCTTTTCCAGAACGTCAAACGCCCCTGCCCGCGCCATCATTTCCAACGCACGCTTGCCGACCCGTTTCAGATCAACGCGGCGGGCAAAGTCGAACAGGTTCACGAATTCCTTGTCGCCACGACCCGAAACCACCAGCCCCATCGCATCAACGCCCACACCTTTCAACGCGCCCAGCGCATAGATCAGGGTGCCATTTTCAACATCGAAAGTGGCTTGCGATCGGTTCACGCACGGCGGCGTGTATGGCAGTTTCAGACCCTTCTTCACTTCAGTGAAATACACAGCCAGCTTTTCGGTCAAATGCAAATCGCAGTTCATCACGCCTGCCATGAACTCAACCGGATGGTTCGCCTTCAACCACGCGGTTTGATAGCTAACCACCGCATAGGCCGCCGCGTGGGATTTGTTGAAGCCGTAGTTCGCAAACTTATCCAACAGGTCCCACGTCGCCTTCGCGGTCGCCTCGTCCACATCGTTGTCAGCCGAGCCTTTCAGGAACTTCGGCTTTTCCGCATCCATCGCTTCCTGAATTTTCTTACCCATCGCACGGCGCAGCAAGTCAGCACCGCCGAGGCTGTATCCGGCCATCTGCCGTGCAATTTCCATCACCTGTTCTTGGTAAACGATGATTCCTTGGGTTTCGTCCAAAATGTGATCGACCGACGGATGCAGCAGATCGCGTTCGGAAATCCCGTTTTTCACTTCACAGAACTTAGGAATGTTTTCCATCGGACCGGGCCGATACAGCGCCACCAGTGCCACGATGTCTTCGATACAGTCCGGCTTCATCCGTTTCAGCGCGTCGATCATGCCGCTGGATTCAACTTGGAACACCGCGACCGTCTTACCAGCGGAATACAGTTTATAAGACGCCTTATCATCTAACGGGATCGCGTTGATCTCATTCTCGGCCCCATTTGCG
>JBMZCY010000277.1:0-2617 GCA_049613825.1 Planktomarina sp. | reverse complement strand
CCTCAATGCCCGGCGTGTCGCGGCATACGGTGGATCGCTTGCCAGCTTTGGCGAAACATGCGTGGTCGCTTGGCATTCAGGCGATTTGTATCTTTCCCTACACTGATCCATCGCTGAAGACCGAAAAGTGTGAAGAAGCATGGAACCCTGACAACCTTTCTAACCGTGCCACCCGCGCGATCCGCGACGCAGTGCCGGATATTGCGATTATGACCGATATCGCTTTGGACCCTTATAACATCAATGGCCACGACGGATATGTTGAGAATGGTGAAATTGTGAACGATGCCACCATCGAGGCCTTGGTGAAGATGGGCCGCGAACAAGCCAAAGCGGGGGCAAATATCCTCGGCCCGTCAGACATGATGGATGGCCGCATCGGTGCCTTGCGTCAGATGTTAGAGGCGGAAGGGTTCAACAATGTCACAATCCTGTCTTACGCCGCGAAATACGCCAGTGCGTTTTATGGTCCCTTCCGCGATGCTGTCGGGGCATCGGGTGCTTTGGTCGGTGACAAGAATACATATCAGATGGATCCGTCTAACGGAGCAGAGGCCCTCCGACTGATCGAACGCGACCTGCAAGAAGGCGCAGATATGGTTATGGTGAAACCCGGCATGGCCTACCTCGACATTTGCCACCGCGTGAAAGATGCGTTTCAAGTGCCGACCTATGCCTACCAAGTGTCCGGCGAATACGCGATGATGATGGGGGCTGCGCAAAACGGGTGGCTGGATGGCGATAAGGTGATGATGGAAAGCCTACTGGCGTTCAAACGCGCGGGTTGTGATGGCATCCTGACCTATTTTGCACCAAGGGCAGCCGAGTTTTTGAACGGATAACCTTTTGCGTGACGGGGCTGCCCGCACGCCCTATCCTGTCTCTAATGACCGATAAATCGGCACAATATACAGGCGGATACTATGACACATTTAAATAGACGGACCTTTGGTCTTGGATTGGCTGCAACTGGCGGGCTAGCTGCATGTGGCAACGGCACGCGCAGCAGCGGTGCGCCGCGTATTGATGCACGCGCAGATGTGACATTGCGTGAAATGCAGCAGCAATATCCAGGCACTTCGACCTTGGTCAGCAATGCTAAAGGCATGTTGGTCATGCCCTTGATTACAGAGATCGGCCTTTGGGTTGGTGGCGGTTGGGGCCGTGGCGCTTTGCGTGTTGGGCGGGCGACAATCGATTATTATTCTGCAGCGTCTGCCAGTGCTGGGTTGCAGGTTGGTGTACAGCAATATTCACACGTTCTGTTCTTTATGACAGATTCCGCCCTTGCTGATTTCCGCGCCTCGGACGGGTGGGCGATTGGTGCAAATGTTGAATACGCCTTGGAAAACAAGGGGGATCAGTTTCGTGCAGACACAACCACGTCATTTTCGCCCGTTGTTGCCGTCGTATTTGGCCAGGCAGGGTTTCGGGTGGGGGCCACGTTGGAAGGCACCAAATACACCCGAATTATCCCTTAATCCTTATCCCATATGACGCAGGCGGCGCAGCAGGCTGGACGTATCCCAACGTCCGCCGCCTTGTTTTTGCACATCTTTATAGAACTGATCGACCAGCGCAGTGACAGGCAGTGATGCGCCATTTTCGTCTGCTGTATCTAAACAGATCCCAAGATCTTTGCGCATCCAATCGACTGCGAATCCGAAATCGTATTCATCATCCACCATGGTTTTATAGCGATTGGACATTTGCCACGATCCTGCGGCGCCTTGGGAAATCACCTGAACAACCTCTTTCCCGTCGAGGCCTGCTTTTTCAGCGAAATGCAGCGCCTCTGACAGGCCTTGGACCAGTCCTGCGATACAAATTTGATTGACCATTTTGGTTAACTGCCCTGCCCCGACATCGCCCATGCGTTTGCAGGCTTTGGCGTAGATCTCCATGATCGGCTCAGCTGCATCGTAATGCGTTTGATCGCCCCCGCACATAATTCCTAACTGCGCATTTTCTGCGCCCGCCTGTCCACCAGACACAGGTGCATCGACAAACCCGATGTCTGTCGCTGCCGCCGTGGTTGCCAGTTCGCGGGTTACCTTGGCTGAAACTGTCGTGTGATCGACAAAAATTGCCCCTGCTTTCATCCCTGCAAATGCACCTTTAACACCCAGACAAACAGACCGCAGATCATCATCATTGCCGACACAGGCCATCACAAAATCCGCGTCCTTTGCAGCCTCCGTCGGCGTCGCGGCATATGCCCCACCGTGCAAGTCAGCCCATGTTTCCGCCTTGGCCGTCGTTCGATTGTAAACAGTCACATCGTGGCCAGCTTTTTGTAGATGCCCTGCCATTGGAAAGCCCATGACCCCAAGTCCCAAGAATGAAATTTTTGCCATTGGCTTTGCCCTTTGTATAAATCCTGTTTAGGTGAACCTATCGTCCTTAGTTGGGGCGTCAACGTGGGGAATGCAGATGGAACGACTATTCATTTGGCTGCTTCGGCTGACTTTTAGTGTGCTGGTGGCAGTTGGGCTGGTCATGGCGGTCATGTATCTGTTCCTGTCCCGATCCTTGCCCGATTACGATGACAAGGTGGCGGTGCGCGGGCTCAGCGCAGAGGTCGAGATCGTGCGCGACAACGCCAATGTGCCGCATA
>JBMZCY010000276.1:0-2618 GCA_049613825.1 Planktomarina sp. | reverse complement strand
TACCCCACGGGGGCCGCCATGCCGATCATCCAAAGCATCATGAATTTCGCAGCAGAAATTGTCCAACCGGCGGGGGAAATGACACGCATCACAATCTGATAGGTGATGATTAAAACCATCACCATCAAAAGTGCGGTGGCCAGCCATTTGGCAATGGCCAGCAGCGTTACGTTTATCAGTTCAAGCGGTCGTAGGACCGTCAGTAAAAGGCCCATCAGATGTGGCCCTCCCTCCCTTTATAACTCCGGCGGTCTGTTGTCAGACTTCTACCGTTTGGTTTGGCCCGATTGCTCAGGCCAGCCCGGCGTATCTTCCTTTGACGAAGGCCAGCGGGTCCACGTCATTTGTTGAAAAATTCTGTACTGCGCCGATGATCAGCGTGTGATCGCCCGCGTCGTGCAACGCGTCAGTCAAACATTCAAACCGTGCCACACAGCCTTCGATCAACGGCACGCCGTGCACATTGTTCGCCACGTCGAGGTCTTTGAACGCATTGGCTTCGCGCACAAAACCATTCGCAATATCACCCTGTTCTTTGCCCAGAATGTGGATCGCAAAGTGCTTGGCCTCGACATAAACTTCATGCCGGCGCGATGATTTCGCCGGGGACCACAGCACCAATGGCGGGTCGAGTGATACGGACGCAAAGCTGTTCGCGGTAATGCCGACCCGCTGCCCGTCCGGCGTAGCGGTCGTGACAACGCAAACCCCCGTCGGAAATCCGCCAAGGGCATTGCGAAATGCGCGTGTGTCGAAAGCGCCGTCCATCTATGCGACCTCACGACCCAAGGCTGCGGTATAGATTTTGTACCATGTTTCACGGTCCATCGCGACGCGGGTGGCGTCACTGATTTTGGCAATGCGCGACAGGTTGTTGGTGCCCATCACAGGCACGATGCCGGCAGGATGTGCCAACAGCCAAGCCACGGCAACTGCACCCAGATCGGTTTCCTGATCTTCGGCAATCTCATTCAGCACGGCCACGACAGCCTCATTCGCGAACAGTTCACCACCGGCCAGTGGGGACCACGCCATGGGTGTAATTCCGTGCTGCTGCAAATGCGCCAGATCGCCGTTCACGAACGCATCGTTCGCAACGACAGACAATTCAATCTGGTTCGTGACCAGCTCGTTCGCCATCGCAGATTGCAGCAATGTCCAATCCCAAGGGCGGAAGTTCGACACGCCCACGGATTTTACTTTGCCGGATGAAATCAGATCATCCAAAGTCGCGCCGGTTTCTTCGTGATCCATGAAGGGATCAGGGCGGTGGATCAGCAAGCAGTCAATCGTGTCGATGTTCATCAAACGCAATGACGCATCCACGGACCCTTCGATATGCGCACGGCTGGTGTCATAGTATTTGACCGACGCTGCAAAGTGGCGACCCGCAGGGGCCACGATATCGCATTTGGTCACGACTTCGATCTTGTCACGCAGCGATGGGGCGGCACGCAGGGCTTCGCCCATAACTTCTTCCGCCGCGTATCCGCCGTAGATGTCGGCCTGATCCATGGTGGTGATGCCCTGTTCCAGACAGGCTTCGATTTTGGCCTGCACGTGGGCGGGGGATGTGTTTTCGTCGTCTGACAAACGCCACATGCCATAGACAATGCGGCTGATATTTACATGTTCGTTGAGTGTGACGCGGTCCATTTAACGGCGCTCTCCTGCGGCAAGGGGTGTCATTGGGGCGGACACGGGAACACGTCCATAGGCGTGGGGCAGGGACACCGTATTCAGATGCGGCATCACCTTTTCCCCAAAGTGCTTGCATTCATCTAGATGCGGATAGCCGGAAAAAATAAAGGACCGAATGCCCATTTTCTGATAATTCTCGATTTTGGACATGACCTGATCGGTTGATCCGACCAGCGCCGCGCCACACCCCGACCGCGCACGGCCCACACCTGTCCACAAACCGGGTTCAACATAGCCATACTTGTCCGCCAGTTCGCGTGCCTTGGCCTGATGCGCAACACCAAGACTGATGGAATCATGCGCCCGATCACGGATCAATTTGCCGTATTCATCATCTAACTTGGACGCGATATAGTCGGCATATTCACGGGCCTCTTTTTCAGTATCCCGCACGATCATGTGCACCCGTAGACCGTAATCTAACGTGCGGTCATATTTTTCGGCCACTGCGTTCACGTCACGCATCCGGCCCGCAATGTTTTCTTCGGGTTCCGGCCACATCAGATAGACATCACAATGCTGGCCACACAGGTCCAGTGCTGCGGGGGAATAGCCGCCAAAATACAGCAAAGGTCCACCGGTTTGATACGGACGCACGGGATCAGTGGTCAGACCTTTGAAGTTATATACCTGACCTTCGTAGTTGATTTCGTCTTGCGTCCACGCCTGCTTCAAAATCTCAACGACTTCGCGGGATCGTTGATAGCGATAACCGCTTTCAGCAACTTCGCCCGGAAAATCCGACGAAATGATGTTCACCGTCAGCCGCCCTTGCACCATATGATCCAGTGTCGCAATGGTGCGGGCCAGCATGATGGGTTGCATTTCCCCGCAGCGTACGGCGGCCAGCATGTTGATCTTTTCTGTCAACGGCGCACAGCCCGCGACAAATGACAGTGTATCCTGCCCGACCTGAT
>JBMZCY010000275.1:0-2631 GCA_049613825.1 Planktomarina sp. | reverse complement strand
AACGATCTGCGCTGGAATCTGCAACGGAATGCTTTGGAACACTGGCAGGCCCACGGGTTGCACGGGGCTGGTCGCCTTTAGCAACGCCACATCCCCGTCCGTAGCTACCGTCCGCAATTGCACATCATCGCCTGCATCAATCCGGCTGCACGACGCGAAATCCATATTTGCGGTCAACACATGCCCGTTGTTGTCCAGATACGTTCCCGTCAGCGTTGCCTTGGGTTTGCGAATGTCCAGACCTGCCACCAAATCCGGCGGTGTATCCCCGACATTCAAGAAATAAGCATCCGGTAAGGCACCATCCGTTGGGGTAAAGCTGCCAAAAATCCGGTTCGCCACACGGATGCGACGCGCGTCGTCACCCGCAGGCCAAACTAGGATCGCCCCTTTAATCGTATCGCCATCACGCCGCACGAACGCTTGGGTGTGACGGGTCGCATCAACCCCCACAATGTCAAAACCGCGCCGGGTGATCGACCGTTCTCCGTTCGGCGGAATGATCGACAGGGTTTGCAGCACGTCATACAGCGCCTGCATCCGCCCGCGATCCCCGATCTGGCTGATCAGGATCAAGGATATGCCAGACCCGTCCTTTGCCTCGTACCGTACAAAAGGCGCGTCGCGTGTGGCTTCTGTCGTGATTTCGGTGGGGACTTGGACGTTGATGCCTGCATCTGCGTGGTTGATCATTGTCAGGCCCAATCCGTCGAATACTTGATTGAACGCTGTAAATAGGGCGGCGCGTTGGCGGGTTGTCATTACGCCGGTGGCATCCAGTCCTTGCAAGGTTTGCCAGTCGCGCATGGCACTGCGGGTGCCTGCCCCGTACAGACCGTCGATGGCCCCGTTATAGCTGCCTGCCCATTTCAACGCGTTTTGCAAATCGCGTTTCTGGGCGCGGGTCAGCAGACCCTCGGACGCACGTGCTTCAGCCACGGTTTCTTCTGATCCATCTGTTGGTGTTGGGATGACAACGGGTACGGGTTCGGGCGCGGCAGGTTCACTGCGCTGGCCGTAAGCAATGTTTCGGGCGGGAATGCCGCCGCCTTGGGGCCAGAATTGTTGACGGAATGCCGTGCCATTGGCGACAAAGCTGTCCGTTGGCACCAAACCGGATTGCAGCAAAACCACCCGTTCGCGTTCCGCCGTGGCACGGTCAAACGGTCCAAGGGCCAGACCATACCATCCGCCGCCGATGCGGAACCCCACGACGTTTTCAAATAATGCGTCCAACCGGTTGGCCTGGGTAATCGCTTGGGATTGGACAGGGACAGCACGCACCTGTACCCAGAATTCCCCAACGGGCGCGGATTGGGCATTTGCCCATGTTCCCAAATACATCATTAGAACCGTCAGAAGAATTCTGCGCATTACCCACACCTCAAATCTTTACGAATTGTTAATCCCAAATGTTAATCAACGGGATGGGCCGTCAAAGCAAGGATTTCCCGCGTATCAGGGGCAGGTTTCATTGACGGTCCACCGTAGGGGCAATAGGAAGGCCAAAATCGCCCGTTTCCAAAGGCTTTGTCCCTATGTCCGATACAATCACCGCCCCGCGTTCGTTTCAGGAAATCATCCTGCGTTTGCAAAACTTTTGGGCCGAAAACGGCTGCGCGATCCTGCAACCGTATGACATGGAAGTCGGTGCAGGCACGTTTCACCCTGCCACCACATTGCGGGCGCTGGGGAACAAGGCATGGGCGGCGGCCTACGTGCAACCGTCCCGCCGTCCGACAGACGGGCGCTATGGCGAAAACCCGAACCGTTTGCAGCACTATTATCAGTATCAAGCCTTGATCAAACCAAGCCCGCCCAACTTGCAGGACCTGTATCTGGGGTCGCTGCGGGCCATCGGCATTGATATGGAATTGCACGACATCCGCTTCGTTGAAGACGACTGGGAATCCCCGACGCTGGGCGCTGCTGGTCTGGGCTGGGAAGTCTGGTGTGATGGGATGGAGGTGTCTCAGTTCACATATTTCCAACAGGTCGGTGGCTATGACTGCAACCCTGTTTCGGGTGAGCTGACCTATGGGTTGGAACGTCTTGCGATGTATATCCTTGGCGTCGATCACGTGATGGACATGCCGTTCAACGATCCAGACGCGCCGATTGCGTTGAAGTACGGCGACATCTTCAAACAAACTGAAGAAGAATACGCCCGTTGGAATTTCGACACCGCTAACACAGAAGTCCTGTTCCGCCACTTTGCCGAGGCTGAGGCAGAGTGTGAGAACATCCTGTCCCAACCGTTTGACGATCCAAAAACTGGCAAGCGCATCATCATGGCGCATCCGGCGTATGATCAGTGCATCAAAGCGTCCCACACATTCAATTTGCTGGATGCCCGTGGTGTGATTTCGGTCACGGAACGTCAGGCCTATATCGCCCGTGTGCGGAACCTTGCAAAGAAATGTGCCGATGCGTTTGTGCAGACCGAAGCGGCGGGGGCACAGGCATGACAGGTAAGGTATTGGCGTTAGGTATCGTGCTTATCACAACACTCTTCGGCGCACTCGTCTACTACACGCAGGTGTATTACTACTATGAAACGGTCGAGATGAGCGAAGTCCGTTTAACTGTTCTGGAAGGTGAACCGGAAGCAATCATTGCCGACAATATCAG
>JBMZCY010000274.1:0-2654 GCA_049613825.1 Planktomarina sp. | reverse complement strand
GCGGGCCTCAAATGGTCGCCCCTTGTCAGTGATGTTCCCCTTCATCGCGCAGTATAACGAATTTGTCGAAGCACGGCGTGAGTTGGACAAAGCCATCGCCCGCGAAGTCAAGTTGGGCCATCCTTTGCCGTCTGATTTGCAAGTGGGTGCGATGTTAGAGACTCCGTCTTTGGCGTTCGGCACTGACAAATTCTTCAAGGAAGTCGACTTTCTATCCATCGGCGGTAACGATCTAAAGCAGTTCTTCTTTGCTGCCGACCGTGAAAACGAACGGGTGCGCAAGCGGTATGACACGCTGAATGTATCGTTCCTGACGTTCCTTGAGCATATCGTGAAGCGGTGCCAAGACAGCAACACCCGCTTGTCGTTCTGCGGCGAAGATGCAGGTCGTCCGGTCGAGGCGCTGTGCTTTGCCGCAATGGGCATTCACAGCCTGTCGATGCGGCCTGCGTCCATTGGACCTGTAAAATCTTTGATCCGGCAAGCGGATTTGGATGAGTTGAAAACCGTGATCGAAGGCGCCAAAGCCCGCGGTGACCAAACGGTCCGACCTGCGGTTACGGCGTGGTTAAAAAGCGTGTCACACGGCCAGTAACGCCATCCCAAGCGTAGGTCTTTAGTTCATACCCCAGTACACGGTTCGGATTTGTGGGCGGGGGCATGATGACACCGTTCAGCCGTGAAAACCCGAAGCGTCCGTAGTACGGTTCGTCTCCGACCAGCACGACCCGATCCCAACCTGATTGGGCAGCGCGATGCAGGCTATCTTGGATCAACAATCCGCCCAGCCCTTCGCCTTGGCGCGTGGGGTGCACGGCGACCGGTCCCAGTAACAGAGCCGCAGTTTCGCCCACACAAATGGGCCAATACCGGATCGCACCAGCCAAAATTTCATCGTTGTCCCGCGCGACCAGTGACAGGCCTTTGACCGGCGGCACACCGTCGCGCAAACGGTACGACGACAATGCCTCGCGCCCGGGGGCGAAGCACAGGTCGTACAGGGCTTCGACTTCCCACCGATCATCGTTTATTTCAGGGCGCAGTGTGACCACGGTTGACCTGCCGTTGTTGGACCCGCAAGTTGCGGCATGTTTTATGAACCTAAAAACGGACACGGGCTGAAACACAACCCTTTCAACGCACTGATCACCCCCCGACCCATCGGGTGGATATCCACACGCGGTCTGCATGGCGGTGATAATCTGGCGCCTTATTCCTTCTTCAACGCCGTGGCCTACGACCCACCGCAGGTCATGTTCGCCTCAACATCCACCAAGGAAGATCGCGGGGATACCAAGGATTCTGTGGCCAACATTCGCGACACCGGCGTGTTTTGCGTGAACATTGTGGGAAGTGCACAGCAGGATCAGATGAATGCCAGTTCCGCGCCTTTGGGAATGGGACAGGATGAATTTTCCGCCGCCAACGTGCAGAAAGCCGACTGTGAAACGATCCCCTGCCCCCGTGTCGCGGACGCGCCTGCATCACTGGAATGTCGATTGACTCAAATCGTGAAACTGCCGGGTGATGCGAACTATACCGTGTTCGGACAGGTCATGGCGGTTCATATCCGAGATGATATTTTACAGGATGGCATAGTGGACGTCACTGCGTTCGAACCCCTAGCCCGGCTTGGCTATAAAGACTATGCTAAGATCACAAACGTCTTCGCCCTAGATCGTCCCGACTAAGCCAACCATTGCCGCAAAATTGCGTTGGTGGTTTGTGGTTGCTCTAACGTCGGTAAATGGCCTGCCCCCGCCACGATGTGCAACACTGCGCCTTCGATCATTTCTGCCATGAATTCATGCCGCTTGGGTGGGCACAACGTATCTTCGGCGCCGCACATCACCAACGTCGGGCATTTGATCTTGCGCAAGGTGCTTTGTTGATCACGGCGGCGTTGCAGGGCACGGGATTGTCGAATGAATGCTTCTGGTCCCAGTGTTTCAGCCATGTCCATGACCATCGACAGGATTTCATTCTTATATGGTCCATTCGCCAGATAGTTCGGCTTCATTTCATCACGCATAATATCCCGCATCCGGCCTGCTTTTACTCCAACAATCTGCGGTTCGCGTGCGGCGGCTTTTTCCGGGGTTTCAGCCAGTGCGTTGGTGTCTATCAACGCCAATCGCGCCACGCGGTCCGGTGCACGGCGGATGATTTCCAAAGCAACGATCCCCCCCATCGACAGGCCCGCCAAAGCAAAGCGATGCGGGGTCATATCAAGGATCGAAGACGCAACATCCTCGACCCGTTCACCAAGGTGAATTGGGGCCACCATAACAGCACGGTCGCGGGATAGACTGTCAATCTGGGGGGCAAACAGGCGGGCATCACACATCATGCCCGGCAGCATGACCAAAGGCAGTGGGTTCATAATCGTGCGGAAGCCAGCTTTGTGCCCTCGGACAGGCTTTTCAGTTTTGCATAAGCGATATCGGGATCGACTGCGCCGTACCCTGCGAATGTGCCAAAGCCACAATCGGACCCTGCGATGACACGGTCTGCGCCGACGATATTGGTGAATTTCAGAACCCGTTCGGCCACCAGTTCAGGATGTTCGACGAAGTTGGTTGTGGTATCGACCACACCCGGCACCAAAATCTTACCCTCTGGAATGTCATTCACACGGTCGCGGAAGACAGTCC
>JBMZCY010000273.1:0-2665 GCA_049613825.1 Planktomarina sp. | reverse complement strand
TCAAAACCTACCGTGGAATGGGCTCTTTGGAGGCAATGAAAAAAGGTTCTAAAGACAGGTATTTTCAAGATACTGAGAATGATGATAAAAAATTGGTTCCAGAAGGAATCTCTGGAAGAGTTCCCTTTAAAGGTTATTTAAGTGAAGTAATGCACCAGTTAATAGGAGGATTAAGATCTGGGATGGGATATTGCGGATCAAAAGACATCGAAACTCTTAAAGAAGCTAAATTTATTAAAATAACTTCTGCAAGTATTCAAGAGAGTCATCCTCATGATGTTACTATCACTCGTGAAGCTCCAAATTATCGGATCATGTAGATGACACCGGGGGCCCGCGTTCAGGCGGCGATTGATATTCTTGAGGCACATCTTGGTGGTCTGTCTGTTGAACAATCCCTGACCAGCTGGGCGCGGGGCAGCCGGTTTGCGGGGTCAAAAGATCGCGCAGCCATACGTGATCATGTGTTCCAGGCTGTAAGGTGCCGTCGCAGTGCAGGTGCTTGGCCAGACGCCGTGGCGCGTATGTGGATTGCAGGATCGTTGCATGTGAATAATGTGGAATGTGATCGACTGTTTAACGGGCAGGGTCACGCGCCCGAACCATTGTCCGATTTTGAGCGACGTTTACTATCTGCATTGTCACCAGCCGTGCCAAATGTACCGGAATGGATTGTCGACCGCATTAACGAAGACCTTGATGACGATGCCGCTGCTGTTCTGGCGGCCTTCAATGACCGTGCACCTGTCTGTTTGCGGGTGAATTCCAAGAGATCCGATCCCGACGCGGCCCTTGCGGCCCTTGCGGATGAAGACATCATCGCAATTTCAAATTCATTATCCCCCTCAGCACTGACCGTTGTTGAAGGGGAACGCAAAATTGCCTTGTCGCGCTGTTATCAAGACGGATTTGTTGAACTTCAGGACGCAGCCTCACAAGCGGTGTGTGATGTGGTGCCAGTACAGGGCACATTATTAGATTATTGCGCTGGGGGCGGAGGCAAATCATTGGCATTGGCTGCACGTGGCGCAGTGGTTCACGCTTATGATGTGAACGTCAAACGGATGGCAGATATTGGCCCACGGTCTGAACGGGCGGGGGTGCAGGTCGGTCGATTTGATCCCAAACGTGCGATCAAGTTTGACACTGTGTTCTGTGATGTACCCTGTTCTGGCAGCGGGTCGTGGCGTCGGTCACCAGAAGCGAAATGGGCGTTGACACCCGAAGATTTGACCCGTTACGTGGATTTGCAGCGTCAAGTTTTAACGGATTCTGTGCAATTTATGAAGCCAGCGGGTCAATTTTCATTCGCAACATGTTCGGTGTTTCGCGTGGAAAATCAGGGCAATGTTGAATGGCTTTTGCAGCAGTTTCCAAACCTGACAGCGACGGATCAAAAGCAGTTTTTACCAGATGCGAACGGTGACGGGCTTTTCATTGCCAATTTTACAAGCGGTTAACTTTTTGTCGTGCTCAATATTAACCGTTTGTTAACCATTTCAACGGTCTGTGTCTGGGTAGGACATCGACAGGGACAGTGCTTGTACTCATGCCAATTTCACAGCGTTTGGAAAAGTTAGGTTGGCTACAAGCAATCGTAGGGGCGACAGTTGTTTGTGGCCTGCTGTTCATAATGGCGGGCCTTCTGTTTCCTGCGTTAGACGTTTTGCTGCCGCTGGGTCTTGCTTTGGTGGTTGGATCCCTCATTACCGCTGCATGGTTGATGTCGAAATGGATATTGCATCGCCTTGCCCGGCTGCGCCGCAAGCGTATTACAGAAACTATTTTTCAGAACCATCCAGCCAGTGTTGCGATCGTTGACGGGCGCAATCGCACACTGTTCCGTAACCCCCGATTTCGTGAGGGATACCATCTAAACAACGGTGACAGTCTAATAGCTGCCTTGCAATCGTTGGGCAATGATCCCGTTGGGGACATACACAAACTGCACCAAATGTGCGATCTGAACGGCCACGCGAAAGAGGTGATGCGGCGTGGCGCGTTATCCTTGGATGTATGCGTGCAAAGCGTCGGGCAAAACTTATATCTTTGGCAGATCAGCGATCGGGCCCACGATCACACGATGCCGGAACAGGCTGATATCTTGCTAGTCGAATATGGCAGCAATGGCACGATCTTTTCTGTTAACGAACATTTTCAACGGCGCTTTCGAGTGCAACCGCAAACCTTAGCCGGAATCTCGATCTCGATCGATACGGCACGTGGGGGACCGTTGACGATTGAAACAGATCACGGGACCGAGATCTTTATGGCCCAACACGCCCCCGTCTTGGGTGGTGGTGGTGCGATGTTCCTGTTTCCGACCGACAGTTTGGGTAAACAAAACCCGCTGCAAGAAAACGAAGTTTTTGAGCATATCCCCGTTCCACTGATGCGCCTGACGCTTGATGGGCAAATTCTGGCAATCAACGCAAACGCACGGTCCGCCTTGCGCCATGGGGTCGCGCAAGGGCAGACGATCAAAGATGTTTTCGTTGCCACTACCCGCACTGTTGAAGATTGGTTGACCGAGGCACAAGCCCAAGTTGATCCATCATCGCCTGAAATTCGCCCATCGCGTTGACGATGCTTTCTGGATCATCCGGCCTATGAAAATCAAGCGGGGCCAGCGGGGCGATGTCCAGCGGCGGCATGACGTCAACAC
>JBMZCY010000272.1:0-2675 GCA_049613825.1 Planktomarina sp. | reverse complement strand
GGATCACCCTGAACCGGCCCGATGCGCTGAATGCACTGACCCACGACATGTGCCGCGCTATTGAATCCGCGCTGGACAGGTTTGAGGCGGATGCAACGATCAAAGTCATCGCCCTTCAATCCGCAGGCGATCGCGCCTTTTGTGCCGGCGGCGATCTAGAGGATTTGTATGCGTCGGCCAAAGCAGGGGACTATGCGTTCGGGCAACAATTCTGGACCGATGAATACCGTCTGGTTGCCAAACTGGCGACAGCCCCCAAACCCGTTGTCAGCTTTCTACAAGGCTATACGTTGGGCGGCGGCGTTGGGATCGGATGCCATGTCACCCACCGGATCGTTTGCGAAAGCAGCCGCATTGCCCTGCCTGAATGTGCCTTGGGAATTGTGCCAGATGTCGGCGGGTCATTGTTATTGGCCAACGCGTCGGGACGTGTCGGAGAATACCTGGGCCTGACAACGCAGCGCATGGGGCCTGCGGATGCCATAGTGGCAGGCTTTGCCGATGTATTCGTGCCGCATCACAGCTGGGATGCTTTGAAAGAAGCTTTGTCCCGTACAGGCGATCCTACTGTTCTGAATGAAAGTGCCGAATCCGCACCTGCCGGGACATTAACAATAGATAAAATCAATCAACATTTCGCAGGCGAAAGTCTGACGGATATTCTCAACAGCCTGCGGTCCGATCCGTCTGAATTCGCCATCCAAACGCTACAACATCTGTCAAAGCCTGACCCGCTTGCCATGGCTACAACGGTCGAGTTGATCCACCGCATCCGAAATGCCCCCGATATTATCAAAGCTTTGGACCTTGAATATCGCTTCACTTTTCGCGCCGCAGAACATGGCGATTTTATCGAAGGCATTCGCGCGCTTATCATAGACAAAGACAAATCCCCCAACTGGTCTCATCCCCTGGATGCTGTGCCTGCAACAAAGATATCGCAAATGCTGATGCCCCTAGGCACAGATGCGCTAAACCTGACGGAGCTTTCGTGATGAAAATTGGATTTATTGGTTTGGGAAACATGGGTGCACCTATGGCGCATAGCCTGCAGACCGCAGGCCATAAAGTGCTTTGTTTTGACCCAATAGCCAAACCCGATGGCCTGTCTTTGGGCGCCTCCATTACAGACGCAATTGCCCATATCGTCGTAATGATGTTGCCCAACGGGGATATTGCCAGATCGGTGGCGGCTGAAATTCTTCCGTTTATGGCGAAGGGCAGTACGTTGATAGATTGCTCGACAATCGATGTGGCCTCTGCCCGCTATATCGCGTCGCTTGCCATGTCGCACAATGTGCACAGCCTTGATGCACCGGTCTCTGGTGGGGTTGGCGGGGCAGAAGCTGGGACGCTAACCTTTATGGTTGGAGGCGTTGAAGCTGTCTATGAAAATGCAAAACCTATATTCGATATTATGGGGCAAAAATCTGTGTATTGCGGGGGTTTTGGAAGTGGTCAGGCAGCCAAGATTTGCAACAATATGATCCTCGGTGCCACCATGATCGCTACGTGTGAAGCATTCGGCCTTGCAGATAAACTCGGCCTTGATCGCCAAGCCATGTATGACGTCACTAGCACATCTTCGGGACAAAGCTGGTCAATGACAACATACTGCCCCGCTACAGGCATCGGCCCAAACAGTCCCGCTGACAACAATTACACACCGGGATTTTCCGCAGATCTAATGCTAAAAGATCTCAAACTGGCATTGGATGCGGCAATCAAAGCTGGCGCTGATACACCGATGGCTGCAAAAGCAGCGCAGCTTTACGATAATTTCGTGAATGCGGGTAGTGGATCAGGAAAAGACTTCTCTGCCATCCTGAAAACATTCACCTAACCTTCAGTTTGCCCTAAAAACTTTGGGGATGAATGGCGGCACGCCAGAAGGGGCAAAGCCCCTTAAAATCCAAACATAAAAAGGCCGCCCCGAAGGGTGGCGCTATTTGATCACATGGCCTTGTTAAGGTTCTCATCAACTTTTTCAAGGAATCCTTCTGTGGTCAGCCACGTCTGTTCCGGCCCGACCAACAGCGCCAAATCCTTGGTCATGAACCCGCTTTCAACGGTATCCACGACAACCTTCTCCAACGTCTCACAAAACGCTTTCAAGGCATCATTTCTGTCCAGCTTTGCACGATGCTTTAACCCGCCGGTCCAAGCAAAGATTGACGCAATCGAATTAGTCGACGTCGCTTCGCCAGCCTGATGCTGACGATAATGCCGCGTCACAGTGCCGTGTGCGGCCTCAGACTCAACAATCTTCCCATCCGGCGTCATCAGGATCGACGTCATCAGACCTAGCGACCCAAACCCCTGCGCAACTGTGTCCGACTGCACATCACCATCATAGTTCTTGCACGCCCAGACATAGCCGCCCGACCACTTCATCGAGGCAGCCACCATATCATCAATCAAACGATGCTCATACCAGATGCCAGCATCTTTGAACTTATCCGCAAATTCCGCATCAAACACGTCTTGAAAGATGTCTTTGAACCGACCGTCATAGGCTTTCAGAATGGTGTTTTTTGTCGACAGATACACCGGATACCCGCGCTGCAAACCATAGTTCAGTGACGCCCGCGCAAAATCATAGATCGACGCATCGACATTATACATGCCCATCGCAATGCCCGACGATGGGGCATCAAACACTTCACGTTCAATCG
>JBMZCY010000271.1:0-2693 GCA_049613825.1 Planktomarina sp. | reverse complement strand
GTCTGCTGCGGCCAGTTTTAACCCCGCGCACCGTCTTTTGGATCAACACACAGAGGCGCCAACCCAACACGGTGTGCAAACCCGCGCCGAAAGCGAAGAAGACGGGATGGAACTTTATGCCCGCCTGCGCCTGCCTGACCCGGACAACATCGGCTTTCGCTATCCGCACCAAGTTTCGGGCGGACAACTACAACGTGCGATGACAGCAATGGCGATGTCGTGTCGTCCTGATTTGATTATCTTTGATGAACCAACCACGGCGTTGGATGTTACAACCCAGATCGAGGTTTTGGCCGCGATCCGTGACATTGTCGAACAGTTTGATACTGCGGCGATCTATATCACCCATGACCTGGCTGTGGTTGCGCAAATGGCGGATAAGATCAAAGTTCTGCTGCGCGGCGATGAGGTTGAAGAGGCGGACACACGCACCATGCTGTCTGCACCAACCGAAGATTACACCAAATCACTTTGGGCCGTTCGATCCTTTGAGCGCCCGGCCAAGCCTGCGGTGAATATCAAAGCGACACCGGTAGTTTCGGTCCAGAATGTAACCGCCGCATATGGCGCGGTTCCGGTACTTTTCGACGTGAATTTCGACATCCACGAAGGGCGCACAGTTGCGGTTGTGGGCGAATCGGGGTCAGGAAAATCGACGACGGCGCGCTGTATCACCGGATTGTTACCGCCCAAGCAGGGTTTCATCGAATTTGATGGCAAACAGTTGCCGCTGGATTACCGCAAGCGCAACAAAGATGAACTGCGCCAGGCGCAAATGATTTATCAGATGGCGGATACCGCCCTGAACCCGCGCAGTAAGATCGGGGATATTATCGGTCGTCCGGTCCAATTTTATAGCGGTCTTACCGGTTCTGCCAAACGTAAGCGTGTTGAAGAACTGCTGGCGCAAATCGAACTGGAGCCAAGTCAGTATATTGATCGTCTGCCATCCGAATTGTCCGGCGGGCAAAAACAAAGGATCGGAATTGCGCGGGCATTGGCGGCTGAACCAAAGTTTATTATTTGTGATGAGGTCACCTCTGCCTTGGATCAGCTGGTGGCAGAAGGCATCCTGAAATTGTTGGCGCAGTTGCAAGATGACCTTGGTTTAAGCTATATGTTCATCACGCACGATCTTGCTACTGTTAAGGCGATTAGTGACGAAGTGGTTGTGATGAAGGATGGTTGCGTGGTTGAACAAGGCGAAAAAGCACAAATGTTCCAACCCCCGCATCACCCCTACACTGACCTATTGCTGTCCTCTGTTCCTGAAATGGACCCGGATTGGCTGACTAATCTGCTAAAAGAGCGCGGTGTCGATAATATTGGCGATGCAGCTGTTGGTAAGATGTAAATGAATGATCCCCTTTAAAACGGGGCATGTGGGGTAACCTGCAAAACGATATTCAATAAGGGAGAAAAATGAATGTCTCAATTTAATCGTCGTGGTCTTCTCAAGACCTCTGCTGCGGCAGGTGTGATTGCTGCAACTGGCTTGCCAGTGCAATCTGCCAGCCATGCGGCGCCAAAGCGTGGTGGTACACTTCGCCTGGGTCTAAATGGTGCAAACACATCAGACAGCTGGGATGGTCGTACACATTCGGATCACTTCATGATCCACATGGCACACGGTACGGTTTTTGATTGCCTAACCGAAGTTAACGCAGCTGGCGAATTGGTCGGCGAATTGGCCGAAAGCTGGGAAGCATCTGCGGATGCGAAAACCTGGACGTTTAACCTGCGTCAGGGCGTAACTTTCCACAACGGCAAATCATTTGGTGCGGATGACGTTATCGAATCCTTGGGCATGCATACAGCGGAAGGCGCAAAATCTGCGGCCAAGCCAATTGTTGCTGCAATCACCGAAATGAAGAAGATGGGCGAGCATCAGATTCAGTTTACGCTGGCTGCTGGTAACGCTGACTTCCCATTCTTGTTGTCTGACTATCACATCTTGATGTTCCCAGCAGGGATGATCGACGAAGCGATTGCCAAAGGTATCGGTACTGGTCTGTACAAAGTGAACAGCTTTGACCCAGGTGTGCGCTGCACATTGTCCCGTGTCGACAGTCACTACAAAGATGGCAAGGCGGGTTGGTTTGATGCAATCGAAGCGATCGCAATCAACGATTCATCTGCACGTATGAACGCACTGATGACGGGTCAGGTTGATGCCGTGAACCGCGTTGACGTGAAGACCGAGCCTTTGTTGAAAGCAAACCCAAATGTGGAAATTTTCGAAGTAACGGGCAACCAGCACTTCACCTTCCCAATGCTGACAAACCAAGCGCCATATGATGACGTAAACGTTCGCCAGGCATTGAAGTACGGTATTAACCGTCAGGAAATGGTCGACAAAATTCTGCAAGGCCATGGTAAAGTCGGTAACGACCACCCAATCGGCCCTGCGAACCAGTATTTTGCAGACGATCTTCCACAGCTTGAGCTTGATCTGGACAAAGCACGTTTCCACATGAAGGCCGCTGGCCTGACTGAATTGAACGTCGATTTGTCTGCATCTGATGCGGCGTTCACTGGCGCAGTTGACGCGGCACAGTTGTTCCAAGCATCTGCAAAAGGCGCTGGCATCAACATCAACGTTGTTCAGGAACCTGCTGATGGTTATTGGTCAAACGTTTGGCTGAAAAAAGCTTGGTGTGCATGCTACTGGTCCGGTCGTGCAACCGAAGATT
>JBMZCY010000270.1:0-2695 GCA_049613825.1 Planktomarina sp. | reverse complement strand
CTTGGGATCGAACTGCCAACTCATCCGCGTCATCACGGGAAAAACCGTATTCTGTCGCGATAATGTCGGCAGAGATACCTTGGGGCACAAAATATTCGTTCATCGCCAGAGAAGGATCAACGGCAATGGAGGCCCCATCGGACCCCATTGGAACGCGGCTCATCATTTCGACACCGCCAGCGATATACCCGTTGCCAGCCCCACCGCGCACTTGGTTTGCGGCAATGTTCACAGCTTCCATGCCGGATGCGCAGAAACGGTTGATGGACAGACCGGGAATGCGTTCATCCAGGCTGGATTGCAGAACTGCAGTACGGGCCAAACAGCCCCCTTGTTCCATCACTTGCGTGGCGTTGCCCCAGATCACGTCTTCAACAGCGTGGCCTTCCAGACCGTTGCGGTCTTTCAAAGCGTCCAACACGACAGATGACAGCCGCGATGCTGTCACCTCATGCAAGCTGCCATCTTTGCGGCCTTTGCCACGCGGGGTGCGCACGGCGTCATAAATATAGGCTTCGGTCATATGTGATCTCCTAAAGCGATGGTGATTTGGAACCGCAGGCGATGGATCGCGCGACGGTGGTGTTTTGTGTGATCTGTTGAGGCATCATTGTTCCAATGCCTGTTCAAACGCGATGGCACCGCTGTTTGCAGCGATGTCAGCAAGATGTGCAGCCCGGGACAAGGGAACAGTGGCAATTGCCTTGCCTGTGGCGTCTGTCAGGACATGGGTATTGCCGATATCGTAACTCAATATCTGTTTTCCAAAAGTGACCCGAAGTGATGAGGGTGATAACACGGAAATGTAGGCTTTTCCTGATTTAAGCCCTGCGTCTCGAAGCATGACAAACAACGCGACGGGAACATTGGCATCCCACATTCCGTCTATCAATGCGTCCGCGTCACCCGTTGGCATGCGACCAATTTCACTTTCGATTTTTTGAAAACTGCTGTCTTGCCATTTGGCCAAGACGACATCACCGCCCTGATGGTATCCGGCACGAATATCTGTGTTGGTTTTCAGTGCCCAAACAACATCATTGCTACCATCAGGATGACCAACCATAGACCCGGCTGTTTGATGATAAACCTCGATCAGCGGATGGGTTTGCGCACCAATCATGCGCAGGGCCACCATGAACGGGTCATTCATCTGCAGACCGATATTCGTGATCTGTGCCAGTTTTTGCTTTGCTGTAAAATCAGGCTGATTGCGCGCTAACAATGATGCGATTCTTTTCCATCCAGTGTCGGACGTGGGATAAAGATTGGGCAATGATTTTAGCCACGCAGTCGATTTCTTGTAATAGTCGTGTTTGGTATCCGATAGCGCATATAATGCGTCATCCAATGTATCCAGGGTATCCTCACGTTGGCTGAAACCATCCTGTTCGGCTGCGGCTTTGGGGTTTTCGCGGCACCATTCATGCATCTGTTGATGCAGCTTCAAAATGCGTGTGGCGCCCATCAGTGATAGGGCCTTCTCAACATTCTCAAACAGTGCGAAATCGACGCCTGAGTTGGCGATATATTGCGAATGTCCGCCGTTGTTCACTTGGCCGATGTAATAGTCGATATTGCATGACAGTTTCACTTCAGCAGAAAGTTGGTCTAGGTCCACATGATGTTGCTCCATCATGTACTGAAAATCCTGAATCGCAGCGGTCAATGCATATTCCGGCGCGTCATCGGCCAGTGCAGATTGCGGAACAAGGATATCGTTCAGCGTTACATCGCCTGTCCGTGGCGCGTGCACTGTTTTTTTCCGAAATGGCCACATGGCTTAGGCCCGATCCGACGGATTGCCGGGCATCAGATCGTAGGGATGTTTCCAACCGGGGGTCTGTGAAATTCGGGCCAACCACGCGTCGATATTGGGCCAATCCGCACGATCAAATCCAAAAGGTTCTGGATAATAAAGATAACTACAGTTCGCGATGTCTGCGATTGTCAGGCTGTCCCCAACCAGCCAATCACGGCCATCAAGATGCGTGTTTAATGTCGTGAGTGCGGCCTTCAACCGACCTTGCATAAAACCAATGACTTGGTCAGGTCGCTTATCTGCTGGCAGAAAATTCATCAAAAAGCGTACAACCCCTGCCTGTGATGAAACCTTGTGGTTGTCGAACAGGACCCACCGCAACACTTCATATCTATCTTCTGCCGCCCCGCCCAGTTTGCCCGTCTGATCCACAACCCACTGCTGGATCGCGCCGGACTGCGACAGCTTTATGTCGGGCGTTTCCAAAATAGGGGCTTCGGCCATAATGTTCAGGGTGCGAAAATCGTCACTGCGTGCAGCCCCACCGAAGAAATCAACGAACACAGGGTCCCACGACATGCCCGACAGCTCCAATGTCAGTGCCGCTTTGTAAGCGTTCCCGCTTTCACCGAAACAATGCAATTTAACAGACATGTCAGCCCTCCCGGGACGTTTAATTGCAAGGCGGGGGATTTTGCATCCCCCGCACCCCCTGCAAGGTTATTTTATCAAGAAGAAGGGATGGATGTTTACCCGTTCTTAACCTTGATCTTGTTTCTTCAGCCGGCGGTACAGGCAGAGGTGTCGATGACCGTTCAAGGAGAAGCCTCGGTGTTCGACCAACGTCGCCATCGAGGTGGACCTTCTCCATCTTAAGCACGGTCCCCTGTTTCTTCTTGATCCAAAAAACCTCCGCCGGAGGCATCCGTTCAT
>JBMZCY010000269.1:0-2710 GCA_049613825.1 Planktomarina sp. | reverse complement strand
ATCCCCAAGAAAACCTGACCCGTCCTGGCCGCACTTATGCCGAAGGGTGGCGCTTGGGGTGTGGGATTCTGCTTGCCCTGTTGATGTATCTGCTGGGAACGATGGCCTATCTTGCTATCGGCAGTGCGCTTTGCGGCAGTGGCTGGATCGCACCTATGGCCGGAGTGTCCGA
Source organism: Planktomarina sp. (assembly GCA_049613825.1). GTDB lineage: Bacteria > Pseudomonadota > Alphaproteobacteria > Rhodobacterales > Rhodobacteraceae > Planktomarina. The sequence continues at coordinate 2,538 of JBMZCY010000269.1, read as the reverse complement.
AACCACACCGGGACAAGTATTGTTCGTGTTGGGCAGTTTTATCACGATGATACTGGCCGTTTTGGGGGCTGCGACGTTGCACCGCCGGAAATTGAGCGACCTGTTGGGGGGGTATCGCAGGACGTTTAGGGCATTCATCCAAACGATCATTGCGCTGGCGCCAATTGTTGCGGTTCTAATCGCTATTTCGCTGTTGTTTGAAAATTTGACACCCAATGTCGCGCCAGCCCTGTGGGTTATGTTGCTGCCCCTGTCGCTGGTTTTGATCCTGATCCAAGTCAGCGCCGAAGAACTGGCGTTTCGCGGATATTTACAAAGCCAGCTTGCTGCGATGAACCTGCCCACATGGGTGTGGCTGGTTGTGCCGTCGGTGTTGTTCGGCGCTGTGCATTATGACCCCGAAACGATGGGGGATCTGACGTGGTATGTTGTGATCTGGGCCGGTGTGTTTGGTCTGTGTATGGCCGATTTGACCGCTCGCACCGGAACGCTGGGGCCTGCCATTGCGCTGCATTTTGCAAACAATCTGATCCCCTTCTTGTTCTTCGGTTATCCCGATTACATCGGTGGATCTGCCCTGTATACATTGCCCTATTCGGTCAGTGATGCGGGCAATCTGATAGTGACAACTGCCTATGGCCTGTTGACGATGGCGATCATGTATCTGGCGATCCGCATCCGCCTGAAGGTCTAAGTTGCAATCCCGCGTCTGCCTGATTATTTGACGTTAAGTCACAAGAAGGATCGCAGCCCGTGAACTGGATTTCCAACTACGTTCGTCCCAAGATCAATTCCCTGTTTTCCCGCCGCGAGGTGCCGGAAAACCTATGGACCAAGTGCGACGACTGCGGAACCATGTTGTTTCACCGTGAACTGTCCGAAAACCTGAACGTCTGTACGCATTGCGACCATCATATGGGTATCAGCCCGCGTGACCGTTTTGCGAACCTGTTTGACGGTGGTATTTATGTGGATGTTGAAGTACCTGCACCGGTTGCGGATCCATTACAGTTCAAAGATCAAAAGAAATACCCCGACCGGTTGAAACAAGCCAAATCCACGACGGGCGAGGCTGAAGCGATGTTGGTGGCCGAAGGCGAAATGGGCCGCACGCCGATCATCGCCGCATGTCAGGACTTCAGCTTTATGGCCGGGTCCATGGGCATGTATGTTGGCAACGCAATTATCGCCGCCGCAGAACGTGCCGTAGAATTGAAGCGACCTTTGATCCTGTTTTCCGCTGCAGGTGGCGCACGCATGCAGGAGGGGATTTTGTCCCTGATGCAAATGCCCCGCACCACTGTCGCCGTTCAAATGTTGAAAGAAGCGAACCTGCCTTACATCGTTGTCCTGACCCACCCGACGACTGGTGGTGTGACTGCATCATATGCGATGCTAGGCGATGTACATATTTCGGAACCCAATGCGTTGATCTGCTTTGCGGGTCCCCGTGTGATCGAACAAACCATTCGTGAGAAATTGCCCGAAGGCTTCCAACGTGCGGAATATCTGCTGGATCACGGGATGCTGGACCGTGTGACATCGCGTGGGAAGATGAGGGAAGAATTGATTTCGATTGTGCGTATGCTGACGGGTGAAACGGCACCTGTGATGGGTGATTTGCCGATGCCAGAAGTGGTTGAGGCAGCAGAAGATGTTTCGGACGAAAAGACCGAACAAACAGCCTAAGCTTTTCGCCTATATTGGATATTTTGATGACTCAATCCTCTGATGTGATCCTTGATCGTATGATGGCCCTGCACCCCAAGGTCATCGACCTGACGCTGGACCGCATGTGGCGGCTGCTGGCCGCACTTGGCAATCCTCAGGACAGGTTGCCACCTGTAATCCATATCGCAGGGACCAACGGCAAAGGGTCAACGCAGGCCATGATCCGTGCAGGTCTGGAAGGGGCAGGAAAGAAGGTTCATGCTTATACATCGCCGCATCTGGCGCGGTTCCATGAACGTATCCGTCTGGCAGGGGATTTGATTTCCGAAGCTGATCTCACTGATCTTCTGGACCGCTGTTATGCGGCGAATGGCACTGACAGCATCACATATTTTGAGATTACGACCTGTGCGGCCATCCTTGCCTTTGCAGAAACTTCGGCGGATTACCTGTTGTTAGAGGTTGGTTTGGGTGGGCGTTTGGATGCCACGAATGTGGTCGAAAAACCTGCTGTGACAGTGATCACGCCTGTTGATTTGGATCATCAACAATTCCTTGGTGAAACGTTGACGGAAATCGCGGGCGAAAAAGCCGGGGTCATCAAGCGTGACGTGCCAGTCGTTGTTGGCCCACAGCAGGACGAAGGCATGGATGTGATCGAACGCCAAGCCATGTGCCTGTCTGCGCCGATGTTGGCTTACGGCCAGCAATGGCATGTAAGCACGGAACGTGATCGTTTGATCTATCAAGATGAAACAGGCCTTTGGGACCTACCCCTGCCTGCTTTGCGTGGACCACATCAAATCCTAAACGCAGGGGCTGCTTTGGCGGTTTTGCGACAGTTGAACATGGGCGAGGCCGCTTATG
>JBMZCY010000268.1:0-2718 GCA_049613825.1 Planktomarina sp. | reverse complement strand
TCGTCGCCGTCTGTCAGCGCCCCGCCCAAATCTGTGACAAGGCCGATATCGCTGAATCCAGCGGCAGACAATGATCCCATGATCTGCGCCACCTGTTCGTAAGGAATGGCACCGTCTGCGCGCAGAAACACTTTGTCGTTCGTGCGTTCTTCGGCAATGCCACGCAAACGGGTCAGGAATTCATCACGCGGCACTTCGGTGGTCTGGATCATAATCTGACCTTCGACGGTCAATGTCACAGTCAACGGTTCTTCGCTATCCGCCTGCAACACCGTCGCTTCGGTCTGTGGCAGATCAACAGGCACACCCACGGTCATCAAGGGCGCAGCCACCATAAACACCACCAGCAACACCAACATCACATCCACAAACGGAGTCACATTGATTTCCGCCATCGGCACACTGCGACGACGCGCCCTGCGGCGGCTGCGGTTGTTGTTTTTGGCCAGATGCGCACCCATCGGTTAACCGCCCAACTGACGTGATAGGATGGTGGAAAATTCGTCGGCAAACGCTTCTTGCGACGCGATGATCCGGTCACTGTCGGATGCCAGCTTGTTATAGAACACAACCGCAGGGATCGCCGCTAACAGGCCCAGACCCGTCGCCAAAAGCGCCTCGGCAATGCCCGGCGCCACAACGGCCAATGAAGACGACTGCTGTTCTGCGATTTCCACAAACGCGTTCATGATACCCCAAACTGTTCCGAACAGCCCCACAAAAGGTGCCACCGACCCAATAGACGCCAGCGCAGACAACCCGTTCTGAATACGATCCGCTTCCTTTGCAATCGACACATCCATCGACCGTTCAATCCGCGACTGCGCACCCGGGATCAGGGCACCATCCTGCTTGTGCGACCGACGCCATTCGCCGATGCCTGCACAGAACACACGTTCCGACGCGCCTTTAGGTTTGGCCCCAATCTGGTCGTACAATTCATCCAGCGGTTCACCCGACCAGAACAAAACGTCAAATTTGTTCGCTTTGCGCCGTTCACTACGGAACGCGATCAGTTTGTTGATGATGATGCCCCATGACCAAACGGACATAGTCACAAGCAAAATCATCACGATCTTAACGGTTAGTGTGGATCGTAAAAACAATGCCCACATCGAAAAATCGAGTGCTGGTTCCATAGGTCTGCCTCAAGTCGTTGCCGGATCAAGTCCGGTCTGTTTTGCGGCATTGTATCCGGAATTGCCAGTAAAAGCAGTCACAATCGCGGGATTGTTTTGATCAATTCAAAACTCGGCGCAATTCAGCCGGAAGGCGGACAGGTTGGCCTGCGTCCCCAATGGCCACAATTGTGACTGTCGCGGCGAACAAATGGCGGTCATCGCACCATACATCCTGACGCAGTATCCAGCGGGCTGACGTGGTTGCTTCGACTTCCGTACGGACCTCCAACCGGTCACCCAACATGGCGGGCGCAAGGTAGTCTGCTTCGACCCTGCGGACGGCGAATACAACGCCGTCTTCTTTCATGGCCAATTGATCCACGCCCAGCTCTGCCACCCAAGTCGAGCGTGCCCGTTCGATGAATCTCAGGTAGTTGGCATAATACACGATTCCACCCATGTCGGTGTCTTCGTAGTATACGGTGACGGCGAAGCGGTGGGTCATGGCCGGTTACCTGCTGGTTAGAAAGGCTGAGACTGCAAACGCAATTATGTAAGCGCTTGATATATATTTGGTATTCCTTGCTTCAAGCAAAGTAAATCCGCTGAAGGTAGCTGCACCAAAGGTAAATCCCGCGCCCATTATCAGGACCCACCAATGCCCAAAAGCAGCAGGCTCAAGATCAAGTCTTCTGAGATAGGCCAACAAACCGATGAATATAGGGAATGCAACCAAGCAACATAATACGGTGCGCCTCAGAACTCTGCGAAAGCTGAAGGTTTCAGGTTTGGGTTTTCCATGTAGAACCCCAACGATAAAAAGCGCAGTGCCCGGAAAAAGAAGCAGAAAGATCATCAGTCTCACTGCAACCTCCATCACTGCAACACCCCAACCCGCGCCGCCAACCGCATCGCGTGGCTCGGATCCTGGCTCATCGCTGGCATCACCGGATCATAGGCACCACGTAACAACGCTGCGACCTCTGGCCGTAAAATCGTATGCCCCGCCTCTGTCACCGCCAACGGCGACATCTCCCGAAACGCCCCATCCGACCACAGCACCATCGACTGCACCATCTGGCTCAGCGCCAGCGTATCTGCACTGACCGCAGACAAATGGTCGTCCATCCGCAACATCACAAAACACGCCTTGATGGCACCCGCTTCGTCAAAACGGAAAATCCGATACTGGTTCGCATCCGCCGCGTTCAGTCGTCCGACCAGGTCATGCAGTTCAGGGATCAATCCGTCCAACCCCGGCACATCCAGAAAATCATCCCAAGTTTTAGAAAAGAACACCATCATGTTCGTCCCCAGCTCTGGGTCCGTCTCCATCATCGAATGATTGCATGCCACACACAGCGCTTCTAATGCACCCTTCACCAACGCAATCGTCTCAGGCTCTACCCCGAACACAACAGGCGCAATGGGCCGCCCCCAACGGGCAAACAAATACGTTCCATCCGTCCGCGTAAAAAACTGCTCTACTTCAACAGCGTCCATCGTCCGCCCTTCTTCTTGATAAAAACACCTCCGCCGGAGGCATCCACTCTATCCAAACAAATCAACCTGCGACTTTGGCACAGGCAGTCCCAAA
>JBMZCY010000267.1:0-2721 GCA_049613825.1 Planktomarina sp. | reverse complement strand
GCGTTGTTCGCGTGATAGAAGCCACTAATGAGCACAAACGATCCGAGGACGATCTTAACGCTCAAAAAAATATGGCTAGATGGGCGCTTTTCATGCTCCTCGCGACGATTGCCATGACTTTGGTCACTATTTTCGGTGTTTACTATGTTTGGCGGACACTCGCTGTCACGCGCGAAATTGGGCAGAAACAGACCCGAGCCTATCTTGGCATCTCCAAGATCGACAGGGATATTGCACAAGGGTTGCATTTCTTTCATTTGGACAACAGCGGCCAAACGCCAGCCTATGATGTTCAGGTTGGTCGTTACGTCTTTCAGGGGCAAAGTGTTGACTGGGATAAGGTTGACAATGAATTGCGGGATGACCCCCGAAATGTTCTGAACCCCGGCAGCGGAACCATCTTGCGGGTTGGGATAAGTGCTGCTCCCGCTGCCGAAGTAATTATCGCTATAAAGATCGTCTACATCGCCGCATTCAAGCATAAGCACGTAGCTACGGAAGTTTACAAAAATGTTTTGGTAAATAGATCTGCAATTCGTTGCAGATGTAGATGGAAAGCAAAGCACATAACGCCTTAATCACGCCCCACCCCCGATCCGAGGGCTGGCGTGATGCTTGGTGCGTTTCCTACATAAGGCCGGGTTATTGGATCAAGAAGAAGTTAGAAGCGCCAGATGGGAAGTTTTGATTTTAATTCTTCCGGGGTAAGGCCTGTGTTGCGGTAGGTGGCTATAGATTTGGCATCGTCGCGTTTGGCGAGGCGTTTGCCGTGATCATCGCGGATCAGGTCGTGGTGTAGGTAGGTTGGTGTTGGCAGACCGAGCAGGTTTTGCAGGACCACGTGGATGTGGGTTGCATCTTGCAGATCATAGCCGCGGGTCACGTGGGTGATGTCTTGGTGGGCATCATCGACGGTGACGGCCAGATGATAGGCGATCATATCACGACGTTGTAAAACCGGGTCACCGATGTGGGTGATGCAGTAGTGGTTTGTGGTGGTGACTGTGCCCGCATTTTTGCCCAGTTCGGAATGATGGAGGTCTGCCGTAATTGCTTTGGCTATATCAAGGCGCAGGGGCAGGTCTGTCGGTCTGTGTTTTGGCTTTGGTTTATGGCGGCAAGTGCCGGTGTAGATGATCCCGTCTGGTCCCATTGGTGTGCCTTCTTGCGGTGCGCTGGCGGCGGCGGCGATGTCTTTGCGGTTACAGGTACACGGGTATAGCAAGTCTTGGGACCAGAGATGGTCGAGGGCTTTTTCGTATGCTGCTTGGCGAGATGATTGCTTGAGGGGTGGTTCAGGCCATGACAGGCCGAGCCAAGTAAGGTCATTGTAGATTTGGTTTTCCCACTGCGGACGGGCCCGGGACTGGTCGAGGTCTTCAATCCTGATCAGGAATGCATCGCCGTAATCATGGGCGAGTAACGCACTATAGGCGTGGCCCAAGTGCAGGGGACCCGTCGGAGATGGGGCGCAGCGGGTTCGGATCACAGTTTGCGCAGGATGATGACGTCTGATCCCATATCCTTTGCGGGCAAATGGGGGCCGTATTCGCGGAAGATTTGCGTTGCCGTTTTGGCGTCGAGGTGTTTTTGGAGTTCTTGCTCGTAGCTGCCGTCATCCAGCGTGGGATCGTTGAATGACATCGCCAGCAACCCATCTTTATCGAGGTGGTCGAGGCAGAGTTCCATTGTGTCCGCAGGGGCCGCACCCAGTGAGATGACGCCTGCGGCGACGATGACAGTATAGAGGCCGGGCATGACGTCGGTGAGTTCGCCCGCCTGCGTCAGCCATGCTTCGCGGTAGATGGCACGGTCTTTGGCGATTTGCAGCATTTCGGGGGACAGGTCGATGCCGTCGACGTGGTGGAAGCCTGCGTTGTGTAGGGCCATACCGGCGAGGCCAGTGCCGCAGCCAACGTCGAGGATGAGGGCGTCGTCGTTGGTAACCGTGGTCAATGCATGGGCGATGCGGTGTGGAGTGGCATAGCCTGACCCGAGAACATCTGCGTCATAGGTATCAGCCCAGTCTGCGTAGACTTTCTTGGTGTCCTCAGATGATCGTGGGGCCCAGAGTTCGGGGCGCAGGACGTTATCGTTCATTCTGCCACCTGTTGTGCGGGGGTGATTTGGTCCAGCCATGTGTTCAGGTCGGCCTTGGCGCGGTCGGTGTAGGCTTTGTAGCGTTCCTTGCGGCGTTTGCGGCCACCTTTTACTGTGTCGATATGGGGAAACAGGCCGAAGTTGACGTTCATGGGTTGGAAAGTTTTCGCTTCCGCGCCGCCTGTGATGTGGGTGATCAAGGCACCCATCGCGGTGGTGTGTGGTGGTGTTGGGCAATCGAGGCCCAGCATTTCTGCAGCAGCCATACGGCCAGCGACAAGGCCCATTGCGGCGGATTCAACATAGCCTTCGACGCCTGTGATTTGACCTGCAAAGCGGATGTTGGATTTGGACTTCAGACGCATCTGGTTGTCCAGCAAGGTGGGCGAGTTGATGAAGCTGTTGCGGTGAATGCCGCCAAGACGTGCGAATTCTGCGTCCTCTAGCCCCGGAATTTGGCGCAAGACTTCTTTTTGTGCGCCGTATTTCATTTTGGTCTGGAAGCCGACGATGTTGAACAATGTTCCCAACGCGTTGTCGCGGCGCAACTGCACCACGGCGTGGGCTTTGATGTCCGGTTGATGCGGGTTGGTCAGGCCGACGGGTTTCATCGGGCCAAAG
>JBMZCY010000266.1:0-2732 GCA_049613825.1 Planktomarina sp. | reverse complement strand
GTCTTGTGGGCGTTTCGGGCCGGAAATCGCAGGAACGATGGTGCCCATGTCCAGATGCAGCGTGTCTGTGTAGACAGGTGCGTAGTCGTCGCCGCGCCAAAAACCGTTTTCTTTTGCGTATGCTTCAACCAATGCGATGCGATCTTCGTCGCGGCCGGTGGTGCGCAGGTAACGCAGTGTTTCACCGTCGATTGGGAAGAAGCCACATGTGGCGCCGTATTCCGGTGCCATGTTCGCGATGGTTGCGCGGTCGGCCAATGGCAGACGGTTCAGGCCTTCGCCGTAGAATTCAACGAATTTGCCAACAACGCCGCGTTCGCGCAGCAGTTCAACCACTTTCAGCACAAGATCGGTGCCTGTGGTGCCTTCCATCATGGAACCTGTCAGTTCAAAACCAACAACTTCGGGAATCAGCATAGAGATCGGTTGGCCCAACATTGCCGCCTCAGCCTCGATCCCGCCAACACCCCAGCCAAGAACTGCAGCGCCATTGACCATTGTGGTGTGGGAATCGGTGCCGACCAATGTGTCAGGGTAGGCTACTTCATTGCCGTCTTGGTCTTTGTCAGTCCAAACGGTTTGCGACAGATATTCAAGGTTCACTTGGTGACAGATGCCTGTGCCCGGTGGCACAACGCGGAAGTTGTCGAACGCTTTTTGACCCCATTTCAGGAATGTGTAGCGTTCCATGTTGCGTTCATATTCGCGGTCCACGTTCATTTGGAACGCACGCGGGTTGCCGAATTCGTCGATCATGACTGAATGGTCGATGACCAAATCAACAGGGTTCAGCGGGTTGATCTGTTCTGGATCACCGCCAAGGGCCACGATGCCGTCGCGCATGGCAGCAAGGTCAACCACGGCAGGAACGCCAGTGAAGTCTTGCATCAGAACGCGGGCAGGGCGGTAGGCGATTTCGCGTGGGTTTTTGCCGCCATTTGCGCCCCATTCGGCGAAGGCTTTGATGTCGTCGACGCTGACAGTTTTGCCATCTTCGAACCGCAGCATGTTTTCCAGAACCACTTTCAGCGCGGCTGGCAGTTTGGAAAAATCACCCAAGCCAGCGTCTGTCGCGGCGGGGATGGAATAATATGCGATTTCGCTGCCGCCTGCTTTAAGCGTGCGGCGGGTTTTAGCGGTGTCTTGTCCGACAACAATGGTCATGGCAAAGCCCTTCTTTATAGAACAATTTCAGGTATTGCGGGATAAATGCCTGACACGGGCAAAAGGTTCAAGGTGTTTCTGTATACAATTGTACACCGTTTAGGCGTTTCGCGTCTGGAATGATATGTCACAAAGCCTCGCATATCCTTGATTGGTGTATCGGGATCAGGTGCCTTAAGTGTTGTGTAACGAAGAAAGGACGCCCTCACATGCGTAAACTGTTCCTTGCCTTGGCAACGATTCTTGCCCCTTTGACTGCTGCGGCCCAAGACCGCCCTGTTGTGGTGGAACTGTTCACATCACAGGGCTGTTCATCTTGCCCGCCTGCAGATGCGATTTTGCATGAATTGGTAAAAGATCCACAAATTATCCCGTTGGCCCTGCACGTTGATTACTGGGATTACATCGGTTGGAAAGACAGCTTTGCGTCCCCAGCATTTACCAAACGTCAGCGCACATACGCATCAGCGCAAGAAGAACGCATGGTGTATACGCCGCAGATGATGGTAAATGGTATGTCCCATGTGGTCGGCAGTCGCCGTTCTGAAATCAGTGCGTTGGTTCAAGCTGCGAAAGGGCAACAAGCACTCGTAGGTGTATCTGCAAACCTGAGCGGCGATTCCCTGACGATCAATGTGGATGAAACGCAGGTCAAAGGACCGTTTATTGTGCATGTGGTCAGCTATCGCCCGAATTCTACCGTGCAGATCAAACGCGGAGAAAATGCAGGGCGCACAATCACTTATGCAAACGTTGTTACCAACTGGCGCAGTTTGGTCGAATGGTCGGGCCGTTCCGACGACACGTTCAAGACCATGCACGATGATAGCAAAGCAGTGGTGTTGATCCAACGCAAAGGGTTCGGTGAAATCATTGGTGCGACGCGGGTGAACTAACCTTTTGCGCCGTATTTCCAACGGCGGTGCAGCCAGAACCAGTTTTCAGGACTTTGATGAATGCGGTCTTCCAACACCTTGGAGGCCGTTTTTGTCATTGTAAGCGGATCGGAATGGGGGATTGCTTCGGCAATTTCCACGCTGAACCCTTCAACGGTGCGCATGCTGAAATATGGAATATAAAGTGCATCCGCCTTAAGGGCAAACGCCGATGCAGCAGTTGAGGTACGGGCAGGTTGCCCCATGAAATCAAAAACTTCGCCTTCTTTCACTGCGACATCCAATAAAAGAACCAGTGCTTCGCCAGCTGAAAGCGCCTTGCGATACGCAGTGATGCCTTCGCGACCTATCGGGAATTTGGAACCGGCTTTACCGTCCATGTCCAAAGTTTTTTCATAAAATACGTTAAAGAACGGATTGCTCATTGGTTTATACAAACCACCGATGGTTAAGTCACGATCATAAAGCGCATTACGAAACGCTTCGTGGTTGCCGAAATGTCCCGAGATGAATTGGATCGGGCGCCCGGCTTCCATCGCTGCGTCCAGTGCGTTCAGCCCTTTTCCCCAAACAACTGTTTTACCTTCGGCAAATTTGCGGAAATCGCGGGGATACAAGTTTTCCAAGAATGTGCGGCCTGCGCTGGTTAGGCAGTCATTGGCGATTTTAGCC
>JBMZCY010000265.1:0-2746 GCA_049613825.1 Planktomarina sp. | reverse complement strand
GCTTGATATGGTTGAGATGGGCGCGTTTGCAAACCGCCGTCCGGCGCAATTGTCTGGTGGTCAACAGCAACGGATCGCCTTGGCGCGGGCCTTGGTGTTCAAACCTGAACTGGTTTTGATGGACGAACCGCTGGGCGCGTTGGACAAACAGCTGCGTGAAAAGATGCAGTTTGAAATCACCGATCTGGCACACCGCCTGGGCATCACTGTTGTGTACGTAACCCATGACCAGACCGAGGCGCTGACCATGTCAGATCGCGTGGCGGTATTCGAAGATGGCCGTATCCAACAATTGGCGCCACCAGCGGAATTGTACGAAGCCCCGCAAAATAGCTTCGTGGCGCAGTTCATCGGTGAGAATAACACCTTGGAAGGTGTTGTAAAAGAAATCAAAAACGACGTTGCTTTGGTTCAATTGGACAATGGCGATTTGATCGATTGTAAGCCCGTGAACGTCAGCAAACCTGGCGATCGCACACGGGTTTCCATCCGCCCAGAGCGTGTGGAATACAACAAAGAACGTTTGCAGGATGGGGCACATACCCTGAAAGCCGAAGTTCTTGAATTCATCTATATGGGTGACATTTTCCGCACACGCCTGCGTGTCGCCGGAAATGACGAGTTTATCATCAAGACCCGCAACGCCCCCGATGTGGAGCGTTTGCAACCTGGCCAGACAATCGACATCGGTTGGCTGCCTGAGGATTGCCGAGCGTTGGACGCATAAGTCCACGCTTGGCCAAAATGCCCCCCAAAAGATGTGGGCAAATAACTATGTTTAACTGGGAGAACCGAAACATGAAAAAGACAGTCGCATTTATTACGACAAGCGCGTTGGCAATGGTTGCCACGGGCGCATTCGCCGAAGGCAGCATCACTGCTGTATCTTGGGGCGGGGCTTATACAAAATCGCAAGTAGAAGCGTATCACAAACCTTGGAATGCCGCGACAGGTAACACTGTTGTGTCCGAAGACTACTCCGGTGGTTTGGCTGAAGTGAAATCACAGGTTGAATCTGGCAACGTGACTTGGGACATCATCGATGTTGAAAAGTCCGACGCGGTTCGCGGTTGTGACGAAGGCCTGTTCATGGAAATCAGCTCTGATGACTTCCCAAATGGTGCTGATGGTTCATCTGCTGCAGATGACTTTATCCCTGGCTCATTCACAGATTGTGCTGTTGCGAACATCGTTTGGTCAACAATCTTTGCCTATGACTCTTCCGTAACTGAAAACGGTCCGGCATCTATCGCTGACTTCTTCAACACATTTGATTTCCCAGGCAAGCGCGGCATGCGTAAGTCACCAAAAGCCAACCTGGAAATGGCGTTGGTTGCGGACGGTGTTGCACCGGGCGACGTTTATGACGTTCTGTCCTCTGACGAAGGCGTAGATCGCGCATTTGCAATGCTAGACACCATCAAAGACGATGTTGTTTGGTGGGAAGCTGGCGCACAGCCACCACAATTGTTGGCTGACGGCGAAGTTGCAATGACAACAGCTTATAACGGCCGTATCTTCAACGCTGTTGCAGCAGAAGGTAAGTCCTTTGAAATCGTTTGGGACGCGCAAGTGTTCGACGTTGACATGTGGGCGATCGTAAAAGGCGCACCAAATGCTGAGCTGGCGATGGACTTCATGAAGTTCTCTACAGAGACAGAGCAATTGGCCGCTCAAGCGTCCTACATCTCTTACGGTCCTGCACGTAAATCATCTGCGCCGCTGGTTGGTTCATTCCACTCCAACGCTGACCTGATGATGGGTCCACAGATGCCAACAGCACCTGATAACTTCGCCACTGCGATTTCGAATGATTTCGAATTCTGGGCGGATAACGCTGATGAGCTGAACGAGCGTTTCAACGCTTGGTTGGCTAACTAATCGTTAAATATCAATGGGAAGGGGTCGTAACGGCCCCTTCCTTTTCTGTACTTTGATCCAAATGGATAACACATGTCTGACTTGACAGATTCTAATGGCCTGCTTTTAGCGGCCGATGGTACACCCCTAAAGCGGAAATTGGCACAATCGCTATTTCGCAGCCGGACCCGGGCTTTTGGTTTGGCACTGCCGCTTTTGGCGTTTATCGTAGTATTGTTCGTATTTCCGATCATTAAATTCCTGACACAATCGGTTTATGACCCACGTTTTGCGGATTTGATGCCCGCCACGACCGAGGTGATGGCCGATTGGGATGCTGTCAGCCCCCCGACAGAGGCGATGGCCGCTGCGGTGGTTGCCGACCTGATGCAAACCCGTGAGGATCGCACCATTGGTAAGGTGGCCACCCGTGTAAATCGGGAGTTGAGCGGCACAAACAGCATGTTCAAATCCACGGCACGCGCAGCCAAACGGATGGAAGCACCGTTTTTACAGGCGTTGATCGACAAAGACGAAGATTGGACCGACATCGAGGTGTGGCGAGCGATGAAAACCGCCTCACGGGTATATACGCCCGCCTATGTGGCAGCGGCGGTTGATATCCGCATGCAAGCCGATGGCAGCTTTGTTCGGGTCGAGGAAGAGCGGCGGATTCACGTCAATCTGATCTACAAGACCATGAAAATCTCGCTCTTGGTTACAGTTTTCTGCCTCGTACTGGGTTATCCGGTGGCATTCTTGCTGTCGACACTGCCTGCGAAGTCATCAAATTTGCTACTGATCCTTGTACTATTGCCATTCTGGACCTCCCTTTTGGTGCGAACCACGGCTTGGATCGCGATGTTACAGGCGCAGGGGGTGATGA
>JBMZCY010000264.1:0-2794 GCA_049613825.1 Planktomarina sp. | reverse complement strand
AGCATAGACATACAAACTGGTCATGATCGCCAAAACAACAAGCGCAAAGACAAATCCAAGGCGAAAGCCACGACGGCGCTTGCGCCTTTTTTGCGCAGTGTTTGTCGGGACTACACGTTTTTCGCGCTTTTTAACGGGCGCTGCAGATAGGCTGGAATTGATTTCTTCGATATCGGGCAACTGATTGCGGCGCGACGGTGATTCATCGTCGGTGTGTGCTTCAGATACCGATACAGATGCCGCTGCTGCATGAATGGATTGCGTGCTTGGGGCAACTGCCGCTGGTGTCGTGACGCCCAAATCAGGTTGGATTTCTAGATCCGGATCAGCATCAGCCTTACGTGCTTCCAGTTCACGGATTGCTTCTTGCCGCAAAACGTCGCGGTAGTCTTGGTTCGGCTGTTTTGCTGCAGTGCGTTGTGGCGGGGTAGGCTCGGACACAGGTGTTGGATCATCAGACCGTGATGCAGCCCCCAGCGGTTTTGGTTTTGCGAACCATGTATGTCCACAGTTTGAACACTGAACATCCCGCCCTGCTGCAGGCACAGCATCATCGGGAACTTCGTATCGGGCATCACAATTTGTACAAGTTAAACGCACGCAAAATATCCAATCTGGGACTATCACGTGTGTCAGATAGCCTGTTGTTTGATTAATGTTAACAGTCTGTGATGATTCCGCCAAGTTTTCCAGTGACTTGCCGTTGATCCATACGCCAACCTGCTGCAAAGTCAGGCAAAGGGGGGGCCGTTTGTGATCGACTTTCAAAATGTTAGTTATTCTTATGGCGGCGCGACTTTGCTGGACAATGTGTCCCTGTCGCTGCCCCAAGGGTCATTCCATTTCCTGACCGGCCCGTCCGGCGCGGGGAAAACAACGCTGATCAAAATGTGTTATGCTGAACTGCAAGCGACCGAAGGTATCGTGAAGGTATTTGGCAAGGATGCTCGTGGTCTGGATCGCGATGGCGTGTCGTTCATGCGGCGCAACATCGGTGTCGTGCATCAGGACTGCCAATTCGTTGATCATCTGAGCGTTGCTGAAAATGTCGCCCTGCCACTGACTGTAGCGGGTATGGGTAATCCAAAATCCCACGGCAATCTGGATGAACTGATGGCGTGGGTCGGGCTGAAGCACGTCGAAGATGCACTGCCGCCATCATTGTCCGGCGGGGAACGGCAACGTGCGGCATTGGCCCGTGCGTTGATTGCGTCGCCTGATATGATCCTTGCTGATGAACCCACAGGAAATGTCGATTGGGAAATGTCCAAACGCCTGCTGCGGTTACTGATCGAGCTAAACAATATGGGCAAAACCGTCCTGATGGCGACCCATGATATGGCGCTGATCCGGGCTGCAAAGACCCAGGTCCAGTCACGTGTTTTGCGTATCCAGCAGAAACAAGTTTGGCTGGCGGGGGCGGACCTATGAAGGGGCTGTTGGAAACCGCGATCAACTTTATCGTCGGGGATGCACAGGCGGAACGCAATGTTCCACCTACTGGTTTTACAGTGCGGTTAACCGTTTTGGCTGCTGCCGCGATGGCATTTCTAGCGACATTCACAATTGCGTTCGCGGCTGCCACCGGCACTTTGGCGGATCGTTGGTCCACTGATTTGGCACGGACATCGACAATTCGTGTGACTGCGCCTGAAACGCAAATGGCGGCGCAGCTGGAACAGGTCTTGGCTGTGCTTCAAACCACACCGGGTATTCAATCCGCGCGGCTGATTGAGTTGGAAGAACAACAGGAATTGTTGGCCCCTTGGTTCGGACAGGACGTGATTTTAGATCAGCTGCCTGTGCCACAGCTGATTGAACTGATTGAGGCTCCTTCGGGGTTTGAGCCACAGAATCTGCAACTGCGCCTGTCTGCAGAAGCCCCCGGTGCAATCTTTGATGATCATTCGCGGTGGCGTAAACCGCTGGTCGGGGCCGCGAACCGACTACGGGTTCTGGGTTGGGGAGCGTTGCTGCTGATGGGTGTGACTTTGGCGGTTATTGTGACGTTAGCTGCGCAATCGGCATTGGCCGCAAACCATCAAGTGATCAAGGTCATGCGCCTGATCGGGGCGCGTGACAGTTATATCGCACAGGCCTTTGTGCGGCGGTTCACATTCCGCACGGTGTTCGGGGCTGCCATCGGGATGGCACTTGCCATCCTTATTCTAGTTTTGATGCCTGGTGCGGCAGACGAAACCGGATTTCTGTCGGGACTGCGCCCATCTTCCACCACATGGACATGGGCGTTGACCCTGCCCGTTTTGTTCGGGGTCGTCGCCTTTTTCGCAACCCGCCGTGCCGCCAATCGCACTTTATCGGAGCTTCGCTAATGTACGTCATTCAATGGGTCCGGTCGCTGCTGTTCAATATTCAGATGTATGTGATGATGTTGATTCTGGGGATTGTCTTTTTAATCCCGATGATTTTGCATCCTTGGGGGGCACACACGGCCTGTATGCTGTACGCCCGCTGGGTCATCTGGACGGCCAGTTGGATGGTTGGGGTGAAGGTTGAAATTCGTGGCACACCGCCGACCGATCCGGTTTTGATTGCTGCGAAACATCAATCATTCCTCGATATTATGGTGATTTTTGCGAACATCCCTTGGGGGAAATTCGTAATGAAGCAGGAATTGATGTATGCCCCGATCCTTGGAGTGTTTTCCCGTCGCTTAGGCTGTATTCCGGTCAGTCGTGGGAAAGGTGCAAGCGCTGTTAAAAAGATGTTGTCAGACGTTGAACAGGGTCACACCATGCCGGGTCAGGTTGTGATCTATCCGCAGGGCACGCGG
>JBMZCY010000263.1:0-2810 GCA_049613825.1 Planktomarina sp. | reverse complement strand
CGCCCAAACTTGTTCAGCTGTGGCCTTTAGAAAGATTGATTTTTGGATCGTTTGTTCAGTCATGATTTATGTCCTTTTCAATTGCTGTTTTCAGATCGTCCAAAGCGGTGCCCCAAAACGCGTCAAACCAAGTCAACCACGACGTAGCCGCCGCAAACCCTGCGCGGTTTAGGCTGTTATAGCGTTCCCGCCCCGATGCGCGGACAGTGATCAAACCGCCATCCGACAACACAGTCAGATGCTTTTTTACTGCAGCGCGGGTCATGTCATACCCGCCTGCGATTTCCGCGATGGTCAGGTCTTCAACAGACAGGCGCCTCAGGATCGACCGTCGCGTCGGATCAGCAAGGGCCTTGAATGTGGCTTGTTCGGTTTGCATTGGCACTCCGCAATATGATTCCTTTTGGTATCACTTATATATGATACCTTTAAGTATTATATCAAGACGTATATTGCGGCACTGTCCCTTCCCAACTGCACCCGCCGACGTTACGATACATCATGCTTGAACCTTCGCCTCCGTTTCCATCCGCCGCAGTGCGACTGGCGTTTCAGAACGCCGAAAATTGCGGTGCCTTACTGCACCTGCGTACGTTGATCTTTGAAACAGCCAAAACGTTGGGCGTTGGACCGATCAGCGAAACGTTGAAATGGGGTCAGGCCAGTTATGTGCCGACGACGCCCAAAACAGGAACAGCCGTCAGGCTAGGCATACCGAAAACGGGTGGCATCGGGATGTATGTGCATTGTCAGACTGACATCATTGGACCATTGTCCGCAGTGTTTCCCCCGACTGTTCAACTGGACAAAACACGCGGCATCCTGTTCCCAGATCAAATTGATGATCCTGCGGCCACCGCCCTGATCCGCGCTGCGTTTACCTATTACCTGTGATCCGTTAACTGGAATGCATGACCAATATACGCACTCTTTTCCCGACCCGCCTGTACCACGCCCCCCTCGGCGACATCGATCCAATCGAGCTTGCAACATCCTGCCTGGCCATCGCAGAAGACGATGAAGCGGGGCAAGACTGGTGCGAGACAAAGGGCTTTCCGGGCTACACATCCTATGCCTCGCTCACCGACCTTCCATGGCGCTTTCCGATCTTTGCAGACATCGTGAAACTGCTGGACGCACACGTGGCTGCCTTTGCCGCGGTCCAGCAATACGATCTGGGTGATCGTACGTTGATGTTGGAAGACATCTGGATCAACATCCTGCCAGAAGGCGGCATCCACACCAGCCACATCCACCCTCACGCGGTGGTGTCCGGCACGACCTATGTGTCCATGCCCAAAGGCACATCCGCCATCCGGTTCGAAGACCCGCGTCACCAAATGATGATGGCATCCCCCCCGCGCCTGTCAGATGCAGATGACAGCAATCAGAGCTTTATTTACGTGAAGCCAAACGTCGGGGATGTGCTGCTGTGGGAAAGTTTCCTACGCCATGAAGTGCCTATGAACATGGCGGAGGAGCACCGGATATCGGTGAGTTTTAATTATAAGTGGGGGTAATACCCGCCCCCATCAACAAACAACCAACACCGGAATAATCGAGACATCCACATCATTTTCGGACAGCTGTTTTGACACCTCTGGCGCGATATCGTCGATTGTAACAGCCTTAAGCTGATCCATTTGTAGAAGGGGTGCAAAATCTTTGATCCCCCATCCCCTGATGACCAACCGTTCGATCATATCCAATTTTCCCAAAGGCGAAATATCAGTTTCACCGCTTGTGTTCATGTTCAGATCAACAAGCGTGGTCAATTTAGATAAGAAAGACAGACTCTGATCTTTGTTCACAAAAGCAAGTTCCGTTAACCCACGCAGCGATGCAACTTTAGACCTATCTGCCGAAGCGATCTCACTTAGGTGCAATACCCGCAAATTTTGAAACTTGGAAATGCCGGTTAGTGACGTCACATTGGTACTGCGCATGTGCAGTTCTTCCAATCCGCTCATTCCCGCGATGTCGGAAAAATCAGAGATTTCGGTCCCACTGATCATCAGAACTTTGACATGGCGCATGTCGTTCAGCACTGTAAAGTCAGACAGGTTTTTCCAATCCAGATCCAGCGTCGTGCATTGCGTTGCACGGCACGACGCAACAATTTCTTCGCCCTGCGTGATGCGGCGGGCCTCATTTGCAGCCCGCCGTTGCGCGCGCGCCTCCTTACGTTCGGCAATTTGCGCTTCTGTCAGCGGCGCAGAACGCCGGTCTTCGCAGGCCGTCAAAGCGAACGTTATAAAAAAGCTTAGAACTAAAAGGATTGGTCGAAACATATCTGATCTCCATCGTGATGCCCTTGATGATAGACCGGAAGGGGATGGATCGCAGTACAGGCATCACTGCTGAAATATCTTGGGCGGGTCAGCGCCGATCCCCAAACGCAAAACTGCCCGACACGACGGGAGAGACGTGTCAGGCAGTTCGCAGAGGGGAAGTCGATTACTCAGGGTGAACTTATACGTCAGCCACCTTGCTCGGGCGGTCCAATGCAACAACCACTAGAACAGTTGCGCCCAAAAGCAGATAATACGCTTGCGGCAAACCACGAAGGCAACACCAACCAGCCCGTCAACAGCAAGGTGCAGTTTGTAAGGCAAGATCTTCACCAAACCTATCTCGTGATTTGTGATGAATGTCCGCAGCAAAACCGCGATACCAGTGACGACAGACAAACTGAATGCAAGGCCCGTATAAGCCCAGTATGAACGGCATAATGATCAGGGATAATGCAACAGAATAGTCGACGAAGGCGTAAATTTTTGAGTGAACAGAGCAGGCATTGGTTTAATCCT
>JBMZCY010000262.1:0-2811 GCA_049613825.1 Planktomarina sp. | reverse complement strand
GATCAGCGTCTGTTGTTTGGTCTGTCATATTTTTAGTGTACTAAGGGCAGCGGGATTTCGGAAGGGGTCGCGGTCGCGACGCGTGATGTTTTTGCGCTGTCCGCGCGGGACCAAAGTGGCTTTGCCCCTTTGGAAACCCCAAGGTTATTTTTGCAAAATGAAGTTGGAAGGTATTGGGTGTTTGGTGCACAGTCTGATCGAAACACGAAGGGCAGATATATGGCGCATGGTGAATTCGGGTGGTGTGAATTGCTGCATTATAATCAGGAAACTGTTCAGAATTTCTATGGTCATATCATGGGGTGGCAGTTCTGGGATGCGGACGATGTGCCATCAACGCGGGTTCGCATTCAGGCCAGTGTGACAAAGATGCCTGCGACGTTTGTCGATTTGCAGATGCCATCGTTTTGGATGTCGCATATTGAGGTGGATGATGTGGAGGCGACTTGTGCCGTTGCTGCTGCCCATGGTGGAAAGGTGGAGATGGTGGAACGCGGGGAAGGCAGCGAGAGTGGTTTCGCGTTGATCTGCGACCCGTCGGGCGCAGGGTTCACCGTGTTTGCGGGCGTTGAAGGTGTTGCTTTGTCGCGCCGCACATTTCATCGCTGTGGGCATATTTTGTATACGGATGATCCGTCTTTGGTAGCGGAATTTTATCAAAATGTGTTCGGCTGGGATTTAAGTCCTTCGCCCGAGGGGTATCATGTGCAGGCGGGTACGCAGCGGATCGAGATCTCAAACGCGGTGCCTGAATTGCGAGGGGGCCATTCGTTTTGGTCGGTTATGTTTGCTTTACCGACAATGGATTATTTACCGGACGGGATTCTAGGCACCGGTGGACGCATCATTCGCAAGGCCAAAACGCGGTATGGGCATTCGGCTTGGATCATGGATCCTGAAGGCGCTGTGGTTGGATTTGTTGAGAAGCCGATGTTGGGCGGCTGGCAGGATTGGGCGAGTGCTATGTTCTGATCGGCTTGGGCAGGGTAAAGAATGGCTTGTCGCCGCTTTGTGAAATCGTAGACTGTATTTATGACCAGTGTAACACGTCTACCCCGTGACCCCGGCCCCGCTGGATGGAACGACATTCTGCCTCAGCAGGCGGACCCCGTGCGGTTGGAAGATGATATTGATGCGGAATGGCTGGTGATCGGCGCAGGGTTTGCGGGCCTGACAGCCGCGCACCGCCTGCATGACTTGCATCCCCGTGATCGCATTGCGGTGCTGGATGGTAAGCGGTTGGCGACTGGGCCTGCAGCGCGCGATGCCGGGTATATGATTGATGTGCCGCACCATGTTGTGGGTCCAAAATACTTTGGTGAGGTGCCGCGCGATAAGGCGGACACAGCGGCAAACCGTGCGGCGGTTGCGTATGCTTCGGGGTTGGCGGCGGTCTATGATATGTCGATTGATACCTTTGATCCGTGTGGGCAGATCAGTGCGGCAGCGACAACGGCGGGGCATCAGCGCAATGTCGAATATGCGCAGCACCTGACGCAGATGGGTGAGGGGTTTGAAGTTTATGATGCGGCCCGTATGGCTGCAATTACAGGCAGCGATTATTATACCTCAGGCCTGTTCACGCCTGGAGCAGTAATTCTGCAACCTGCCGCTTATTTGCGGTCTTTGGCGGATGGATTACGGGCGAAGGGTGTGCAGATTTATGAGCATTCCCCTGTTCTGTCATTGAAGCGCAAACTGTTGTGGCGGGCGAAAACGCCGCTGGGGTTTGTGAATGCGCCGAAGGTTGTTCTGGCGGTTAACGGGCATGTTGAGAGCTTTGGGTTTTTTCAGAACCAGTTGGTGCATGTTTACAGTTACGCCTCGGTCACGCGTGTTTTGAGCGATGCCCAGATGGCGGATGTGGGAGGTGACGTGCGCTGGGCACTGACGCCTGCGGATCGGTTTGGGACAACCATGCGTCGGATTGGTAACCGGATTATGATCTGCAGCCGGTGCAGCGCCGAGCCGTCGATGATGGTGAATGATGCCCGTTTAAGGCAAGTGAAAGGGCGTCATCGGCGCAGTTTGAGTGTGCGTTTTCCGATGTTGAAGGGGGGCGATCTGGAACACACTTGGGGGACGCGCAGTTGTCTGACCCGCAATGGTGTTGCGGCCTTTGGGGAAGTGGATCGTGATCTGTTTTCGGCCTGTGGTCAAAATGGGGTGGCCCCGACAAAGGGCACGCTTCATGGAATGCTTGCAGCAGATATGGCGTCCGGGATTCATTCGGATTTATTGGGGCATGTTCTGGCGGAAGATCCACCGCAGAAATTGCCCCCTGCACCGTTTGGTGGGATGGCGGTGAGTGCGATGATCTGCATGGGGCAGATGCGTGCGGGTATGGAATTGTAAAGGTTTGAGGCCGGAAATTTTGTACGATTTATGTGTACGAAATTGAACTTATCGAATTTAGCACTGATTTCAGGGGTCTGAAACTGTACGATTTATAGGTGCATTTTTTACAGTTTCGCCATCCTTTGCCAGCAGATCGTAGGCCTGTGCGATCCACCACGCATGATTGGGAAGCATGTTTGTTGTCTTCGCAGGGTGGTTTCAACGGCGTTCATTTCGACCTGATATATCGCTTGGAAGACACAAGAACTGTTCGTCGCGGTTCCTGCGTGCGGTTTGTATGTCCCCTTGTCAGTTCTTCTTTTGGGTGACAGACGGTGCACATGAAAACAGCACTTATCATTCTGTCCGGTACATATATCCTATCTCAGTTTTTCCGCGCGTTCCTTGCGGTTCTGGCCCCAGTTTTAGATGCTGACCTTGGCGCGACAGCGGTCGATTTGACCAACGCATCGA
>JBMZCY010000261.1:0-2844 GCA_049613825.1 Planktomarina sp. | reverse complement strand
CGAACCGTTTCATAAAATGTCAGAAATCAAAGAGGAAGTATTGACGACCGAGTACCAACGCTTACAGGAATGTACAGAACACCCTCGACCTTTCAATTTCAAGGGCATGGATGTATTGGGAAAATGTTTCCGCAAAACCGCTCAGCGGGCGTGAAAGCACCCAAAGACGGGTCTTATCCCAGAATGGCAGGAAGCTGGTTACAATATCCCGCATCGTGCCTTTGGGGATCACTGCATATGCGTCCGTGAAGACTGCACGGTCTGTCATGACATCAGTTTGCGGCGGATGGCCACCGGTTGGGGCAAAGTAATTTGCAGACATTTAAAACCCTCATGTATGGATGCTGTACCCTTACCGGATGCTTTACCAACCTGTCTTTGTTAAGCATTAGATAAGTCTTTATGAATATTTTTGTGAGTAGCGCCGAACGATGAATTCAGTGCTGCGATTATTGCCAATAGCAATACGATCTGCGTGTCTGTCCGTGCTTTTGTGTGCTGAAGTGACGTGATGCGGTCGTGTTCCGATGTCGATGTATCGGCGCTTGGATCGATCAAGCCTAGTACCGTTCAAATTGATCCTGTTTATGCAATGCCTATTGGTGTGCATGATCAATCACAAATCTGGTTGCGCCTTGCACTCAGATCGGTCGCTTCTTGCTCGACTTCTGTAATTTAGTTTTTCAAACTGACGACAACGATGGCTGCCAATTGCGAAAGTATTACTGTTTGAAAATCCGAGGACTATCCCGTTATCCCTTCAAAAGTTTGCCAGGGGAAACCCTTCAATATGCATCGCTTGTACCGGGGGGTGGTGTTCCAGGGGACAGGCGTTTTGCGTTTGGAAATGGTGTGCCCAAAGCGGACGGGCGTTGGTATTCAACCCGCAATTACATCGTAAACCTGCTGTACGACAATCTGTTAAAATATTCGGTCACCAGCAACCGGGGGATTTGGACGCTGGTTGGGCCGGACGGACAAAGGTTGATTGTCGATCCGGGAAATTTGGATGCGGTGACCCCGTACCTTGGTACATTTCTGGCACCGGTTTTAAAGCCGGGTATGTCGCCCAGTCTGGTTGATCGGGAGGCAGGTGAAGGGCCGAAGGGGTTCTGGGATTTCAAAGATTCTGAACTTTTGATCCTTAACCTTGAAACCCTTCGCGCCGTAGAACGGCATTGGGGCATTCGGATCGACCCGCGTAGGTTTCGCGCCAATCTTTTGTTAGACGACCTGCCTGCTTGGTCAGAGTTCGGATTGTACGGATCTGAACTGCAAATTGGTCAAGCCAAAATCAACATTCTGCGACCTGCACGTCGGTGTTCCGCGTTGTCTGCGAATCCGGATAGCGGCGAAAAGGATGTCCCGGTGCATCACATGCTAAGTGATGATTTCGGTCACGGATTTTTTGGTGTTTATGCCCGTGTGACCCAAGCGGGGGATATTGCCGTTGGGGATTCGGGGCAGATCACGGATGCGGAACGGTTGCCCTTTGACCAGATATCTTGCGATGGTGCCCCCGATATTGCGCTGTGGCCCAAGACGGTGTCGGTAAGTCCTACGGCAGAGGCCGATGTGGTGAAGGTAACACCTTTGGGGCCACTTAGGCTTGCACCCGCTGATTTTGTGGGCAGGATGAAAATCCACGTTGATCCGGACAATATTTTGCGTTGCGAAATTGTAGGAGCTGAGGGTGCTGCACTTTTGCTGCGACTGTCACAGCCTTATGATCTGAAAAATCTTCCGTCTGGCACCCTATATGTAACAGGGCCTTATGGCGGGCGTCGCGCTTGAAAGGAAATCGCGTTAGATAATTTTTCTTGCCAAGTCTGGTAAGATGGAATTACAGAAGTGCTGTCTTTTGAGGTTCGCCTCATCAAACATAGTTTCGGGTCGGCGATGGCGTCGCCAGCACATTGGTGCAAAGCCCGATAAACATCCTGAACGCCGGGATCTTGCTTTGCCGTTTTTGCGGGGAAGAAGGTCCGTCCTCCTCCTCTGCTTGAATTGCAATTGATAGGAGTGGCCACAATGGAACGTCCACAGTATTACCGTTTTCACCAAGGCAAAAAGGTTCTGCCCTTTGCCGATTCCGAATATGAAGCGCGTCTGTCCAAGTTGCGGACAAGCATGGCTGATCAAGGTGTCGATGCCTGTGTAATGACATCGATGCACAATGTTTCATACTATTCAGGCTTTCTGTACTGTGCGTTTGGCCGTCCTTACGCCCAAGTTGTAACGGCCACCGAAACGGTTACGTTCAGTGCAGGCATTGATGCGGCACAGCCATGGCGTCGGTGCTACGGCGATAACATCACCTATACAGATTGGCAGCGGAACAACTATTGGCGTGCAATTCAGTCCGTCACGGGATCCGGCAAAGTTATTGGCTTCGAAGGGGATCACCTGTCTATCGCACAAATGGGTCTGCTGAAGGAATTCCTGTCCCCAAGTGCGACCAAAGACATTGCACCAATGACAATGACACAGCGGATGCACAAATCCCCTGCAGAACTGGATTTGATTCGTGCGGGTGCTGCGACTGCCGACGTTGGTGGTTACGCGATCAAAGAAGCCGCTAAATTGGGCGCACGTGAAATCGATGTTGCCATGGCAGGTCGTGACGCGATGGAATTGGAAATCGCACGTCGTTTCCCTGATTCTGAAATTCGTGATACTTGGGTGTGGTTCCAGTCCGGCATCAACACCGACGGCGCGCACAACCCGGTGACAACCCGTCAGCTGGAACGTGGCGATATTCTGTCGTTGAACACTTTCCCGATGATTTCCGGCTACTACACAGCTTTAGAGCGGACCATGTTCGTACAGGAAGTGGACCCTGCA
>JBMZCY010000260.1:0-2854 GCA_049613825.1 Planktomarina sp. | reverse complement strand
CAGATCAAATCAGCGATACATCGGCGGACGTGCATCCACCCAAGCACCATCAGCCTTGGCCGATTCAACAGCCGCATAAACTGCCGCCATCGACCGCAATCCATCCTGCGCCAGTGGCAGCGCACCAGACGCCTGACCCCGAATTTTCGCAGCAATATCAACGTAGATATTTGCAACAGCCAGAGGAAACCCTTCCGGGTGCGCAATCGCCACACGGGACAAGGATTGGGCTGCATCAGATAAACCGCCCTCACCCTTTTCCATGATCTGCGTACGACCACCAACAGGTGTGTAATACACTTGGTTCGGATCTTCCGACCGCCAGCGCATGCCACCAGTTTCACCAAACACTTGAATATCGAACCCGTGTTGACGACCGATAGCCACAGATGACGTCCACAAACGCCCAACGGTACCGCCTTCCATACGGAAGTTCACCATGGCGTCGTCTTCCAACTCTCGCGACGCAATGGTTGATGCGAAATCAGCACTTAACGACCGCACTTCGTCGCCCGCGATAAAGCTGGCCATATGCATCGCGTGAATACCGCAATCCGCGAATTGACCGGACACACCTGCCATCGCCGGATCATACCGCCAACGCACACGCGGATTATCAGCATCCGTTGCGTCGCCGTGGTGCCCGTGACTGAAATTCGCAACAACCAAACGCACTTTACCGATGTCACCGTTCTGCACCATCTGGCGCATTTCGCGAACCATCGGATATGCGGAATAGCAGTAGTTCACAGCGCAAATCTTGCCGGTCTTTTCGGCAATCTTCACGATCTCCTGACCTTCTTCGACTGTCATGGTCATTGGCTTTTCGCACAGCACGTTAAAGCCTGCCTCTAAAAAGGACTTCGTGATCTCGAAATGCGTGGAGTTCGGCGTTGCAACGGTCACCAATTCACAGCGATCATCACGGTCTTTTTCGCCTGCCAACATTTCAGTCCAATCGCCATAGGCGCGGTCTTCCGCAACACCCAAACGCTGGGCATATTCACGGCCCACATCTGCACGGTGATCCAAGGCACCAGCGGCCAAAGTGAAGTTACCATCTGCCATCGCGCCCAAGCGGTGTGCTGGCCCGATCTGGCTGCCTTCGCCGCCGCCGATCATGCCCCAATTCAATCGTTTCATAGTCTGCCCCCCAAGGGTGTTTGTATGCACGGCGTATGTACAGGGTGTGTACGGCCTGTGTACGGGTTGTGACCTGCTTAAAAACCGATGCTTTGCAGGTATTCGCGGTTCGCATTGGCATCCTCAACAGGGGACACATCTAAGGTAGGATCGCAGTCCTGTTCAACTGTGCACCATCCTTCAAACCCGTTATCCAACAGCACCTGACGTACGGCTGGGAAATCCACATCGCCTTGACCAAGATTGCAGAAAATTTCCTGCCCGCAAGCGTCATAGAACCCTGTACGTTTCGCAATCACGTCTGCCTTCACCACAGGATCAATGTCCTTGAAGTGCATGTAAGAAATTCGGCTAATATGCTTTTTCATAAACGCGACAGGATCAAACCCAGCGTAGGAGTGATGCCCTGTATCAAAGCAAATCTTAAGGATGTTTTCGTCGACTTCGTCCAGCAAACGCTCCAACTCAGGCTCAAAATCCATGAAGCCTGCGGCGTGTGCGTGGATGCCCACAGTCAGGCCATATTCCTCGGCCCCGATCTTGGCCGCCGTCGCGATCCGGTCGCGGTAGGCAGCCCATTCGGCAGCGTCCATCTGTTCAGCCTCGGCTGCGCGACCCGCGGTTGGGGCACGACGTTCAGAGATTGAATCGATCAACACCAAATGTTGAGCGCCATGGGCTGTCAGCGCCTTACAAGTCCGGTGCGTCGCATCTTCAACTTCGTCCCATTTTGTGGCGTCATGGAACGGGCGGAACACAACGCCACCGATCAATTCCAGATCATTTTCCGCCAACGCAGGCCCCAGCACGGCAGGGTCCTCGGACATAAATCCAACAGGACCCAGTTCGATCCCTTTATATCCCGCATCCGCGCAATCCTTTAGGACGGATTGCCACGTCGGGTTACGGTCATCATCTGCAAATTCCACACCCCAAGAACACGGAGCATTGCCAATACGAATGGTCATTTATCATCCCTTTCAAAGGGTTAGAGGATATTATTAGGTAGACGGCACATCCATCCAAGCGCGTGTATCGCTGGATTTAACGGCAGTTTCAATAATGCGCACAACGTCCAAACCATCTTTGAACGTCGGCCACATAGGGGTGTTCGCGGCAATAGCTTCTAGGAAGTCCTTCGCCTCGATTATGATCTGATCCTGGTATCCGGTACCATGGCCCGGGCCTTGGCAGAACGGCAGGTAATCAGGGTGGTCGGGGCCTGTCAAAATCTTGGTAAACCCGCGCTGCGCTGTGGGACCATCCATCTGGTACAGCCACAAGGCGTTCTGGTCTTCCTGATCGAATTTGATAGCACCCTTGGTGCCATGCACTTCGTAAGCATAGCCCATTTTGCGCCCCGTCGCGATGCGGCTGAAATACATCTGCCCCATCACTCCGTTCTCAAACTGAACCATCATTTGCGCGTGGTCGTCGTTGGTCACTGCGCCGCCGGGACGTTCATTGTGAACCGTCTCATGCCGCGCAACCAATGACTTTACAGGCCCCACCAAAGCAAGCGCTGCGTTAACCATATGTGGGGCTAAATCGCCCAGCGTACCGTTCGCCATACCCGTCGTGCGCCACGTCGCGGGCGCCTATTCGGAGGCGGACGCCCATGCGTTCGGGCTCCCCGCCGTGCGCGCGTGGGCCGCGCTCGGGGACCCTCCCGCTACGGCCGGAGCCTCTGGCGCCCGGCGCGGCCTCCCGC
>JBMZCY010000259.1:0-2873 GCA_049613825.1 Planktomarina sp. | reverse complement strand
CACGGATTTCAGGAACGGATTACAACTGATATCTACCCCTCCGACTTTGCTTGGACCCCTGATTGGGTAAACCACGATGTGCGCATTGATCACTGGTACCACAACATGGACGTCGTCAAAGAATCCGGGCAGGCCATGGCGACCTATCAGATCGACTATGACGACGAAGTCGAATTCACCGCCCGCCGCCGTCTGTTCGATTATGGCCGCGACGACACGAAACCATGGTGCATGGTCGCCAGCTTTATCCACCCACATGACCCGTACTTGGCCCGCCCCGAATGGTGGAATCTGTATGATGATGCAGACATCGATATGCCCCTGCACCCGGAATATACTGAGGAAGCACACGGCAAACGCGTCCTGTCTTCGATCGAGGCATACGACAAACCATTATCAGACGATGAAATCCGCGCCGCTCGCCGCGCGTATTATGCCAACGTCAGTTATTTCGACGGCAAAGTAGGGGCTTTGGTCAAAACAGTCGAAGAAATGGGGCAGCTGGACAATACCATCATCATCGTGACCGCGGACCATGGCGATATGCTGGGTGAAAAAGGTCTGTGGTACAAGATGACGATGTTCGAAAGATCGGTTCGGATTCCAATGATTATCGCGGGGCCGGGGGTGGTGCAGGGGACGAACGACAGCCCCGTGTCGCTGGTCGATCTGCTGCCGACGATGGTTGCGATGGGCGGTGGATCGGATGCGCAATTCGGGATGGCCATATCCGGCCGCAGCCTGATGCCTGAACTGCAAGGTCAGGAAACCGATGGTGAGGCCATCGCGGAATACTGTGCTGAAATGACAGGCCATCCGATCTTTATGATCCGCCGTGGGCCGTTCAAATATATCCACTGTGATGGTGATCCGGCGATCCTGTATAATGTGACTGATGATCCGGAAGAACGGACCAATCTGGCAGCTGATCCTGCACATGCGGATAGGGCACAAGCGTTCGCAGATGAAGTCGCCCTACGTTGGGATTCTTCCGCAATTCGCAATGAAGTCATCGCGTCCCAGCAGAACCGTTTCGCGCTGAACCGCACCATGCCGGGCGGGGCGTCAGATGATTGGGATTACAACCCGCCATCCGACGCATCACAGCAGTATGTGCGTAATAACAGTGACTGGTCGGAAGTGGCCGAACGTTTCCGGTTTCCAAAGGTTCCAAGCTAATTCGCTAAAATAGAAATTATATCCGGCTCCGCACGGTCAGATTAATCCATTGTTAAAACCCTTAAGGCCATAAGAAGTCCGTGGGCTGACGAAGGAACCTGCGGATGAAAAATACTCGGAAAACGTACAAAATTCTTTGTGAATTTTCGTTTGTTAGTGGCAAAGGTGTGATGTTGGATCAGTTGCAGGTTCTGTCTGATACGCATCGATGCACATTGGAATTTACATGGTCTTGGGCCGCACCCGATGCATTGCGTGCTGATGTGGTATCGTTTCTGACATCGCTTATGGAACGATGTTTTCCGACAGCATCCACGGGTGGATTGACTGTGGAAACGACAAATTTTTTGGCACAAATGCCCGGTCTACGGTTTGAAAATTTGGTTGCTGATCGTGGTACAGATGGGACGGGCACCATGTCATTGCATATGACACAAGGTGATCTGACGACGTTACTGGGTACAGTCGAAGACAGAAATATTTCCGATCCATTGGATGATGTTTTCCTGCCATTAACCAATTTGTCTTCATACTTGCAGGCAATGAAGGATCAGACGGGTGACCAAGGATGTTCGCGCGCTGTGGGCATGACGGCAGATCGAATAGATGAATTTCTACTGATCTACGGGGGCCGATTGCAGAACAGTGTCAGGGGCACCGGTCGATCCAATTTGCAATAAAGAGGGTTGCACTATGTCGGAAATGTCTTTGATCCAAACCAATGCGGCGCTGGGCCCTGTTACAGGGACGGCCCCCAAAATACCGTCACATTTATTATCCAGTTTTTCCGCTGTGGCACATCATAAATCTGTGGCCCATGCCGCCACAGCGCAGTGTGTGCCTTATGCGCAAATGGCCCAGAATATCGCGCGTTTGGAAGGGTTGATGGGACAGCCTGTGATTGACCCGCAACCGGGGGCGTTTCGACTGACGGACACAGGTAGGGCGCTGGATGCAGCCGTCTCTCCTTCGTTGGCGCAGGCAGAACGACATGCGCAAACTGTTATATCCACGCCGTTTACACCGTCCCCCAACAGACCCACAATTACGGTCGGACTTGGGATTTGGGGTGTGGCTGCGATGTTAAAGCCTTATCTGCCCCAGTTGCAGGGGTTGGACTGCGGTCTGAACTTCGCCCCGCAATCGCTGATCGAAGAAACGACACCTGATGTCGTGTGCTATTTAGGCAAAGCGGCACGTGCGGGATATGAAATTGAACCGCTGTTCGGGGAAGAAGTCATTGCCGTATGTTCCACAAAGTATCCTGTGCCCAAAGGCGGGTTCAATGCCGCGACGCTGCACTATGAACCCTTGCTGGAATTGGGCCACACGGATCACACGCAGGACTGGCATGGTTTCCTTGGTATCGATCCTGACATGGATTTACCCGGCATCAACAAAGAACCCTATAAAAGTTTCAGTGCTTATTCCAAGGCCATCAAATCCGGTCGCGGCATTGGCGTTGGTCTGGCCCCCTTGTTCGCAGCAGACATCGCTGCCGGAACGATGCAACTTGCCAGCACCCGCCGTGTGTGGCGCAATCGCACGATATACTTGGGTGTTGCGAAGGACAGTGAATTCATCACGCAATCCCGTGCCTTTGCTGCAATCGTAAAGCAGGCCTTCGGGGATGTGGACATGGTCGCACACTAACCGGAACGCGACGTTCCGGGACTTGCTTGGGGCAATCTAAA
>JBMZCY010000258.1:0-2889 GCA_049613825.1 Planktomarina sp. | reverse complement strand
GTCCGGTGCGATTTTGGCGACGTGGGCCAGTGCATGGGACGGTTCCAGCGCAGGAATGATGCCTTCAGTCTGGCAACACAGTTGAAAGGCCTGCAACGCCTCTACATCAGTGATCGAGACATACTGCGCCCGACCAATTTCATGCAACCAAGCATGCTCTGGCCCGATGCCAGGATAGTCGAGGCCCGCTGAAATGCTGAACCCTTCCAAAATCTGGCCATCATCGTCTTGCAGCAAATAAGTGCGGTTGCCGTGCAGAACGCCCGGACGACCACCCGTCAGTGATGCACAATGTTCCATCTTGGCGTTCACGCCTTTGCCGCCCGCCTCAACCCCGATGATACCGACGTCTGTGTCATCCAAGAATGGGAAGAACAGGCCCATCGCATTAGATCCACCACCAATGGCCGCGATCAATGTATCCGGCAAGCGGCCTTCAGCGGTCATCATCTGCTCCTTGGCCTCTTTACCAATAATCGCCTGAAAATCACGCACCATCGCAGGATAGGGGTGCGGACCTGCTACTGTGCCAATGCAGTAGAACGTGTCACGCACGTTGGTCACCCAATCGCGCAACGCGTCGTTCATTGCGTCCTTCAACGTGCCACGGCCCGAAGTTACAGGGATCACTTCCGCGCCCAGCAGTTTCATCCGGAACACGTTTGGTGCTTGGCGTTCGACGTCGTGTGCCCCCATGTAGACCACACATTTCAAACCAAACTTTGCACATACAGTCGCAGTGGCCACACCATGCTGACCTGCGCCTGTTTCTGCTATGATCCGGGTTTTGCCCATCCGCCGCGCCAGAATGATCTGACCCAACACGTTGTTAATCTTGTGCGCACCTGTGTGATTCAGCTCGTCCCGCTTCATGTAGACCTTCGCGCCACCCAGCTGTTCAGTCAAGCGTTCAGCAAAATACAAAGGCGAAGGGCGACCCACATAGTGCGTCCACAGGTCGTGCATTTCCGCCCAGAAGCTGTCATCGGTTTTCGCAAACTCGTACTGTTCTTCCAGATCAAGGATCAAAGGCATCAGAGTTTCAGACACAAACCGTCCACCGAAATCACCAAACCGGCCATTTTCGTCTGGTCCGGTCATGAAGCTGTTGAAAAGATCGTTCATGGTGTGTCCCCTGATAAGCGTCAAAATCAGCTAGCAACGGGGCGGGGAAAGGGCAAGGGGCCAAAATGGCAAGGCGTTTGGAAACGCCTTTGTTAAGGCCCTTCGAAGGGCCTTATGCCACCAACCCGCTTTATTGGTTTCGGATTACACAGAACGATAAAGTGATTGTGGTTCTGCAAGACTTGAAAGCCGCGTTTTGTCGCTTGATCGAAAAAATAGTCTCTGCCCGCGATGCGCTCAACATCGCGAATTCGCCGCTTGACCACACCGCCACGCATCACTTCCGCAGTAGAAAATGCTTGTGCCACCCATTGTTCGGGCGTCAGATATCCGGGCAGTTGGGCCATACGGCATCAATGCAATATCTTGGTAAATTACGGGTTAACTCACAGCATCCATAAACGATTGCATCAATGCGTGATCCTTCACGCCTGCGCTGCTTTCAATACCCGAAGACACATCCAGTTGCCGCGTGCCAGATGCCCGTACCGCCGCGAGTGCATTATCAGGTGTCAGTCCGCCAGCCAGCATCCAAGGGACACCCCAATCCAAATCGCGAATTAGGGACCAGTCAAAGGCGTGACCATTGCCGCCAGGCAAATCAGCATCCTTTGGTGCCTTGGCATCAAGCAGCAGCTGATCGGCCACCTGAGCGTATGCTTGCGCCTCCACCACATCCCCTGTGTCCGCAATTCCGACGGCCTTCATCACTGGCAAACCTGTGCGCCTACGGACCTCGGCCACACGCGTGGGCGTCTCGGCCCCATGCAGCTGGATCATATCAATCGGTGTTACAGCTAGAATAGCGTCCAAAACGTCGTTTGTCGGATTCACCACCAAGGCAACTTTGGCCAAACCAATTGGTGCATGGATCGCCAAATCCCGCGCTTGTTCGATGCTCACATTTCGTGGGGATTTTTCAAAGAACACAAAGCCCGCGTATGCGGCGCGGACCTGTGCAGCCACGTCCACGTCTGCGATCGTTTTCAAGCCGCAGAACTTTACCCTAATTTTGGACAAGTCGTTTAGCTTTCGATCAGGGCAAGAACGTCATCCTTGCCTTCGTTTTGCTTGGACTTCATGCGGTCTACTTCGCGTTCCAGACGCACGACTTTCTTATGTTCGGTGCGTACAGCCTTGCGATGTTTGTGTTCACGCAGGTATTCCCAGATGAAGCCAACCAGCAGGCCGATGCCCACACCTCCGAACAGGATGAAGAACATCGGAAGTTCGAGCTGGGGGTTGAAACCGACAAGTCCGCCAATCGATTCAGGCATAAGCTTTACTGGCACGCTGGTTGTGTTGCCCAAAGCAACCAAAATTAGCCCCACTGCAATCACCAGCAGTACCAACATTTTCAAATAGCGCATCTTATGTATTCCCGTTCAGACGATCCCGCAACAGTTTGCCTGTCTTAAAGAACGGAACGTGTTTTTCTTCAACCGCAACTGTTTCGCCTGTGCGCGGATTTCGACCGGTGCGCGCATTGCGCTTTTTCACCGAAAACGCACCAAAGCCGCGCAATTCGACCCTGTCCCCTGCCGCCATAGCATCGATAATCTGTTCAAAGATCGTATTCACAATCCGTTCCACGTCCCGTTGATACAGGTGCGGATTTTCATCAATGACTTTTTGAACAAGTTCGGATCGTATCATGTGGTCCCCCAAGACCGTGTACAGCTGACAACAGGCTATGAAAAACCAAGGCAAAGGGAAACGCTGCGGTTGCAGAAATTCACTGTTTTTATTGAAAAATCACACTGC
>JBMZCY010000257.1:0-2893 GCA_049613825.1 Planktomarina sp. | reverse complement strand
TACAGATGTTTCTGTGGGAACAGTTTCGACAAATACTATGTTCGTCGGATCCATATGTTTAAAACATGAGATAGCAATGCGATCTTTTCTTGATCACAAAACTGTATGACCCAGTTGTCGTCCATGCATAAAAAATCTAACACAGCCCCCAGAAAGTCAGGATTCCCCACACGATCCCTTAAATCAGCCTCGGCCAACCCTGCAGATCCCATGAACACACCGCGAATATCATCGTGCGCAATTATCCATGAAAGCGCCCTAAGCGCCAAAGTTTCGCCAGCTTCCGGTGTCATCTTCGCCGCCTTTCAACGCTTTATTACGACTCGTATCTTATGATGTGTCGCACAAAAGTGGTAGAGGTTGTCCTATGAATGCATATTCAACAGACCGGTTTTTAGATCAGAATGCGTTTATCGCTCTGGTGACAAATACACCTGAAACAGGGCTGGGATGGAAAGCAAAACTGGCCCATCATGGCGTGAATAATGCAAAGATATATATCCCGCCATCGCCGGATTTGGAAAACCTGACCCCTGATCTGTGGATCATCGATGACCTTGTTTCATTGCGAGCGCTGCGTCCCCGGACCCAAAAACCAATTTTAGCGTCAATGCCGTCTCATGATGGATACGCGCAGTATCATGCGTTTGATTTGGGTGCAGAGGATTGTATTTTATCCAACGCCAGTGATGACGAATTGTCCCTGCGCATTGGCCGCCTGTTGCGCAAAGCGGACCGCAACCGCCCGCCGATGGATCTGATCAATCAGCAAAAATTTGATACCTTATTGCTGGGGCGGGTGTCTGCACCTGATACAATCGTATCTGTCTTGCGTGTTCAAGTATCTCCACAAAACCAGACTTGGGCACAGATTAACGCCCGTATGGCTGCATCCATGCATACTGCCCTTTGGGCGCGGATTGCACGGTTGATCCCAGAAGGATCGCTGTGTTGCCGCACCGAAGACGGTGTTTTTCGCATCGCACTGCCCCAAGCCAAATCCGCAAAAGCGGATGAACTTGCGACAGCGATCAAAACAACACTTGCAGTGGCCCCGCTGTGTTTGATGAACTTTGACAGTACGCCGAAAATTGTACCGACAGTCACCGTTCAAAAGGCAAGAAAAGCGGACCCTAAACCTGCGGCCCGTCCCGTAAAACGTCCGTCGCTTCCCCATTTGGACAATGCACCGGTGGCAAAGGGCGACCGGTCCGTCTTATCGGTCCTGCAATCACGGGCCGTGCGCATCAACGCTTTGCGATCTGCTTAACGTCTGTTTGGTCCTTTGCGTGACAGCAAGGATTGCGCAATCTTTGCACGGTCTTCCGCAGATTGGCTGTCCAACCAATCCACGATAAAGGCGTCAGCCACATCGCCGCGTACGGACATTTCCTGACGTACTTGCATCAAGGTACCTGCAACGGCAGCCCGGTCCATAGGATCAGCGGCCACGGCAGTGGCCAGCTTGGTGCGCAGAATATTCAAAACCTCTGGTGATCTTTCGGCGCTGTTATGGGTTTGGCGCAGATCTTGTAACAAGGCACGCCGTTCATCTCTCTCTAACCCTGACAATAACGCACCTAAGATCGGTGGCGCACCACGAGGACCGCCGCCCCGTCCTGGGCCACGACCCGGACCATTGCCCCGCGCATCGGCCCCGATATGTCCACGATCCGACAAAAAGAATCCCACTGCAGCACCCGCAACAGCCAAGTTCACCGTCAGCGAAATCGCCAGTAAAATGCCAAGTGTTTTTGTCATTGCACCATTCCTTCATCCAGAAGCGTATCAAGACTGTC
Source organism: Planktomarina sp. (assembly GCA_049613825.1). Classification (GTDB taxonomy): domain Bacteria; phylum Pseudomonadota; class Alphaproteobacteria; order Rhodobacterales; family Rhodobacteraceae; genus Planktomarina. The sequence goes on along the minus strand of JBMZCY010000257.1, from coordinate 1,094 downwards.
ATAGGCATAACCCAAGCCGTCCCAAGTCCCATCCACCGCGACCGCTGCCACATCCAAGTCCGTCAGCTGATCAGGCAGATTAATCCCAAACATGACACCCAACACAGTGGCCATAACCATCCCCGCGCCCGCAGGCCATCCGCCCAGCAAGCGAAACAGGGACCAAGGTTTATCGACAACGGCGACGTCCACCACCACTTGCGGCGTATGATCGACAGCCAGCCGCGCCATGTCCGCCATGAAATTGTCCGAAGGCTGCGGGGCGTCCGTCCGCACAGCAGCAAAGAAATCATCCAAGTTAGGGTCTTTGGTCATCTTTCAGACCTCCTCATCTTCATAAGATAGCGCAGATTTCTGCGGCATCAGCAATTGTGTCAACGCGCGTTTGCCGCGTGATGTCAGACTTTCGACGGCTTCAACACTCAGGTCCATGATCGTGGCGATCTCAGGGTTCGGGAAACCATCGATATGGCGCAGTACCACCGCTTGTCTTTGGCGGTCCGGCAATTGCATCAAGGCCGTCTGCATCGCATCGGCACGAGACTTATTCTGCATCTGTTCCGCCGCACTTGCCGTATCATCCACCAATTCGGGCACATCATCAGATCCGAGGATCTTTTTCTTACGCAGATGATCCATACAAATGTTCGCCGTCACACGGTACAGCCACGTTGTCACCTTGGCCCGATCTGCTTCCCAAGCCGGAGCGATCTTCCACAGACGGATCAATGCCTCTTGCGTGATATCCTCGGACAGGGCAGCGTTTCCAACCAAGCGCATGGCGTGGGAAAATACGATCGGTGTCAGACGATTGGACAAGGCACGCGCCGCACGCACGTCGCCTGCCGCCATCGCAGCCAGTAACGCTGCATCATCTGTCCCATCGTGTCGCATCTATACCCTTACCTTAGTCGCACACGGCGGGGTCTGAAACCCGCCGCGCACAGTATTCTTTGGATCAGCGACGACCACCGCCGCGCTTGCCAACAGCCTCATATTCCGCGGCGGAAACAGTGCCATTGTTGTCAGCATCCATCCGGCCAAAGCGACGGTCGCCACGATCACCACCACCGCGTTTACCTGCATCCATTTCC
>JBMZCY010000256.1:0-2894 GCA_049613825.1 Planktomarina sp. | reverse complement strand
GTTCTTTAGGCCCGTCAACTGATCTGTGCTGGCGTGCACTTCGGCCTTGGATTTGGCTTTGTGCAGCTGTCCTAGCAATGCTTCGACTTCGCCTTGCATTGCGGTCTTAGCCTCTAATAAATACAGCAACTCAATCGCCATATCTGTGTGGGCAAAATCGGCGACGGTCAGGTTGTAAACCTTTATCGCCTCAAACGCGGCATGGTTGAAGGACAGGTTCGCCACGAACGCATCAAACCCTGCCGAAATGTCCCCTTTGAATGGTGTGCGCGGCGGGTGACTGAACCGCAAATGAAGCCTAGGCCCTTCCAAAGTCTGCACCTGTTCAGGTTCCAACATGTCTTTCGGGCTGATAATTTCAAACACATCGGTCATATGCATGCCGATCATGTCAAAGGGGCGTAGCTTGGCCATGGTCGGTCCGACGCTGATAATCTTACCATCCAGATCATAACGCACATGAAACGGGCACAGCGTGTCAAAAACTGTAGACCCTTCAAGGCCCATAGGGCGATATCCACCACTCATGCTGTGTCCCCCAACAATCCAAATTCACGGCCTTTGTGAAAGGCCACATCCAGCACTAAAACCGACCAATATGAATAATCAGGCAAATCGCGATTGGCCTTACAATCCGTTTGCGTAATGTCCACCAAAGCCCCGTAATCATCCGCCATGCCGCGAATAACACCGACAAGAACGTGGTCGAACCCGTCGATTGTGTCGCGAATGGCGACTTCGAACCCTAATTCGATTTCAGCCACATCCACACGGGGTAAGATCAAATCCGGCACGGCCAATGACACCCGCGGCGCAAGGTCCGGCAGACTGACCAGGAATTCCATAAAATCAGGTCCTGAAAACCGCATCAGTCGCCGCAGGGCATTGGTGGATGGATGGGTGATCAGATACAGACCAAAATCCTGCAACAGATCATCATCGGTGCGATCCAAAAGCTGCGCACCTTTTACCACAAACCGGTTGGCCAGCTGCCGGTCTTCGACAATGGTCAGTTCAAAATCATCGGGGGCATAGCCTTCGGATTTGGCAATCGTTGCCCAAATCTTTGCCCCATGAATATGGGTAAAGTATCCCTTCAACCCCTTTACAATAAGTGCGTGCATAATTTCCCCTCACGTTAGGACCAACATGCGGGGAAAGAATTAACAGGGCTGTTAACAGATCAAATTGGCTGTAAATTTAGAAATCGCCATCTAAAAATCGGTAGGTGCGCCGCCCTCAGTAATGCGACGGTCCACAAAGGCCCGTAGTTCTTCGCGGATTGCAGCATCCATCGCAGGCGGTTCAAACTCATTCATAATCGCTTTGAATTTGTGATGTGCCCGTTCAGCGGTCCAAACACCGCCGTTTGCTTCCCAGCCTTCGTAATTGGTCCAGTCAGACACAAAGGGTTGGTAGGATGCTGTTTCGTAACGATCCTGAGTATGTTGGATACCGAAGAAATGCCCTGTTGATCCAACGTCCTTAATAGCGTCCACAGCGATGTCATCAGGTGTTGTGGCAAAGGTTGCAGGTTCCATATAGCGCTGGATCATCTGCAGCACCTCACAATCCATGATGAACTTTTCAGGACTGGCGATCAGCCCGCCTTCCAGCCATCCGGCCGCATGGTACACCATATTGGTCCCCGACTGCACGGATGCCCACAGGCTGTTCGACGTTTCCCACATCGCCTGCCCGTCCGGCACATTCGCGGCACACACACCAGAGCTTCGGATCGGCAGACCGTAAAACCGTCCCATCTGACCTGTCATCTGCGTGGCCCGCATGTATTCAGGTGTACCAAAGGCAGGGGCGCCCGTTTTCATATCAACATTCGAGGTGAAAGTCCCAATCACACATGGAATACCGGGCCGCACATATTGGAACAAGGAAATCGCGGACAGTGCCTCGGCAATCGACTGCGCCACAGCACCAGACATGGTTACAGGTGCCATGGCCCCAGCCAGCGTGAACGGGGTCACCACAATCGCCTGCCCCTTGCGCGCCAGCCGTAAGCAACCATCAATCATCGGTTCGTCGTGCTTCAAGGGCGAGGTCGAGTTGATGTTGGTGTACATGCGCGGCTTTGCCTCAAACTCCTCTTCAATCAGGCCACCTGCGATGCGGACCATTTCCATCACGTCTTCCACACGTTCCTTGCCCAATGAATAGGCGTGCATGGTTTTGTCGGTCAGGGTCAGCTTGTCATACAGAACCTCCAGATGGCGGGTGCTGGCATGGATATCCACGGGTTCCACCGGATAGCCGCCTGCGAAATGGATACAGTTGAAATACTGAGTCAGTTTTAGCAGATTGCGACATTGTTCGCGGCTGCCTGCGACCTTCTTCCCGATCTCCATATCCCAATAGTTTGGCGGGGATGACACATTGCCGAACAGGATTGTTTTGCCACCAATGCTGATCTGACGGTCGGGATTGCGCGGCGTGATTGTGAATTCGGACGGGGCTTTCGCGACCATCCCCATCACCCATTCGCGGTCCAGAAACACAGTCGATCCTTCGACCTTCACGCCTGCTTCTTTGAACAGGGCGATGGCTTCCGTGTTCAGAAATTCGATCCCGATTTCTTCCAGAATGCGCATAGCCCCATCATGGATGGCTTCGACCCCTTCGGGTGTCAGCGGTTCAATCGGGTGGTCCATGTTTTGCGGCAGCCGCCACGGCATCTGCTGAATTGTTGGCCCTGATCCGCGCTTGTTTCCGGCACGTCCCCCACTGCGGCGTCTGGATTTATCGGTCATTGCGGGCCTCATTCCTTTGAATATACTTCAAAGATTGGCCAAGCAGCAGCGGATTGAGACACCAATCCCGACATCGGTGTCGTATTTCAAGAGCGCTTATTCGGTTTTGGAATAAATCCACGCGGGCAC
>JBMZCY010000255.1:0-2895 GCA_049613825.1 Planktomarina sp. | reverse complement strand
ACAATCATCGCGGCTTGGTATTTTTACACAATCGCATCGCCACTGTATTCCACCCATTCGTCATTCTTGATTCAACAAAACGAAGAACCGGCGGCAACCGGCGGCGGATTGTTTGGTGCAGGTGTCGTTGATGCAGTAAAAGACAGTATCGCGGTTCAGGGGTATCTAACCTCCATGGGTGCGATGATCCGCCTGGAAGAAGACCAAGGTTTCAAGTCTTTTTATAGTGCAGACACCGTCGATAGCTTGTCGCGTTTAGCCACAGACGCATCCGATGCCGATGCCTTCAAAGTGTACCGCCGCAGCGTCAAAATCGGCTTTGACCCGACAGAGGGCATCATCAATATGGAGGTGATCGCCCCGACCCCCCAGGCCAGTTATGATTTCTCCATCGCATTGTTACGATACGCTGAGGAACAGGTCAGCGACCTGACGCAGCGAAAGCGCGCCGACCAAATGAAAGGCGCCCAAGAGAGTTTTAGAGACGCAGAAGAAGCCCGTACCGCGGCGTTGCTGAACCTTGTGAAAATTCAGCAAGACCTTCAAGTTATTGATCCCATGTCAGATGCCGGATCAGTCATGGGGCAGATCAATGCCCTTGAAACGGAAAAAATCACGGCACAGCTGGCTTTGGAGGAACAACTTGCAAACTTACGGCCTAACCGGGTCAAGGTTGAACAACTTCGCGCTGCGATCAAGCGACGCGAAGACCTGATCGCTGAACTGCGCCGTGGGTTAACCGAAGGCTTGGATGGTCAAACCTCCATCGCTTCAAAAACCGCACAACTTCGCATTGCCGAAGCGGATTTCGCAACCCGCGATTTGATGCTGCAAACCGCCCTGCAAGCACTTGAAGGTGCCCGTGTATCAGCCGATCGGCAAGCACGATATGTCGCCCCTTCAATTGAACCGGTCTTATCTGATGCGCCCAGTTATCCACGGAAGTTCGAAAATACGATGCTCGCATTCTTGATCTTCGGTGGTATCTATCTGATCATGTCTTTGACGGCATCAATCCTTCGCGAACAGGTATAAAAATTATGAAAAATGTGAACATTGGCGCGTTGTCGGTTGCCAACGATGCGCCATTGACCCTGATTGCTGGCCCTTGCCAGTTAGAAGGAACAGAACACGCGCTAATGATCGCGCGTGCAATGCAGAAAATCTGTGAACGACACGGCGCGCAGTTCATCTTCAAGGGATCGTTCGACAAAGCAAACCGGACATCCGTCAACGGAAAACGCGGCCTGGGCATCGAACATGGATTAGAAGTGATGCAAGCCGTCAAAGCAGAAGTCGGATGCCCTGTGTTGACCGACGTACACACCGCTGAACAATGTCAATTGGTGGCGCAAACCTGCGATGTGCTACAAATTCCTGCTTTCTTATGCCGCCAAACGGATCTGTTAGTTGCCGCAGGTGAAACTGGCGCAGTGATTAACGTGAAAAAGGGGCAATTTCTGGCCCCTTGGGATATGGTAAATGTCGTGTCCAAGGTTGAAAGCACAGGCAATACCAATTTGTTACTGACCGAACGTGGCACATCGTTTGGATACAACACGCTAGTCGCTGACATGCGTGGCCTGCCTGAAATGGCAAAAACCGGATATCCAGTTGTGATGGACGCGACGCATTCAGTGCAACAACCTGGGGGCCAGGGCGGTTCATCCGGTGGCCAACGGGAGTTCGCCCCCGTTATGGCCCGGGCGGCGACGTCCCTTGGCATTGCCGCAGTGTTTATCGAAACGCACGAGACACCCGATACCGCGCCCAGTGACGGCCCTAATATGATCCCGTTGGATCAGATGGATCACCTGGTTAAGACACTGATGAAATTTGATGCCTTGGCCAAAGAGTTTCCAATTCGGATTTAGGCACAATTTACAATTCGTAAACCCATTGGTCCCTAATGTTCATTAACCAATATGAACGGGGATCAAACACGTGGTGGCAATTACATACACTGTTGCTTTCGAGGGGGTCGATGCCCGCCTGGTTGAGGTACAATGCGCCGTCGCCCCTGGCTTGCCCAGCTTTCAAATCGTCGGCTTACCTAACAAGGCGGTTAGCGAAGCAAAAGAACGGGTACGATCCGCCCTTTCATCCCTTTCTATCGCGCTACCTTCCAAACGAATTACCATTAACCTATCCCCCGCCGACCTTCCCAAAGAGGGGTCGCATTTTGATTTGCCGATTGCCGTTGCCCTTTTGGCCGCCCTCGGCATGATCCCAGAAGATGAGGTGGCACGTTGTATCATCTTGGGTGAATTGTCATTGGACGCCAATCTGGTCGCCGTGACCGGCTGCTTGCCCGCCGCCATGGCCGCAGCAGAGGCTGAGCGTAAATTGATCTGCCCTAAACCATGTGGCGCGGAAGCCGCCTGGGTGGATGCAACAACCGTAATCGCGGCTACTGGTCTTGGTGCCGTATTGCGACACCTAACGGGACAGTCCATTTTACCGCCGGCCAGTCCAGGTGCGGTCAAGGCCGCACAGTTCAGCAAAGACCTAAGCGAAGTGAAGGGGCAAGAGCGGGCAAAGCGCGCCTTGGAAATCGCAGCGGCCGGTCGCCATCATTTGTTGTTGATTGGTAGCCCGGGATCAGGGAAATCCATGCTGGCGGCACGTTTGCCTGGTATATTGCCCCCCCTCACCCCGGCGGAGGCATTGGAAACATCCATGGTGCATTCGTTAGCAGGGATTCTGGAGGATGGCGGCATTTCTCGTGATCGCCCGTTTCGCGAACCGCATCATACCGCGTCGATGGCGGCGATTGTTGGTGGCTCTAAAGTGTCGACCAAACTGACGGTGCTGGAATCTTTGTCAGACAAAGTTGATCAGCTGATTGTTGGCGGTGGTATCGCGAATACTTTCCTGGCTGCAGCTGGCAAGCCA
>JBMZCY010000254.1:0-2925 GCA_049613825.1 Planktomarina sp. | reverse complement strand
AGCCGCATTAAAAGATGCCGGCCTGTCCACAGGTGACATCGACGAGATCGTTTTGGTGGGTGGTATGACCCGTATGCCGCGCGTGATCGAAGAAGTGACTAAATTCTTCGGGAAAGAGCCGAACAAAGGCGTGAACCCAGACGAAGTTGTGGCCATGGGTGCTGCAATTCAGGCGGGCGTTCTGCAAGGCGACGTGAAAGACGTTGTTCTTTTGGACGTAACACCCCTGTCCTTGGGCATCGAAACCCTGGGCGGCGTGTTCACACGTTTGATCGACCGGAACACAACAATCCCAACGAAGAAATCTCAGGTCTTTTCAACTGCCGAAGACAACCAAAACGCTGTGACCATCCGCGTGTTCCAAGGCGAACGCGAAATGGCTGCGGACAACAAAATCTTGGGTCAGTTCAATCTGGAAAACATCCCACCTGCCCCACGCGGCATGCCACAAATCGAGGTGACCTTCGACATCGACGCCAACGGCATCGTGTCTGTGGGCGCGGCTGACAAAGGCACAGGGAAAGAACAGAAGATCACAATCCAAGCTTCTGGTGGTTTGTCGGATGATGACATCGACGCAATGGTAAAAGACGCTGAAGAAAATGCTGAAGCGGACAAAGACCGTCGCGATTTGGTTGAAGCACGGAACCAAGCTGAAGGCTTGATCCATTCAACTGAAAAAGCTGTGGAAGAACATTCCGATAAGGTTGATCCAACAACAGTCGAAGCCATTGAATTGGCCATCGCTGCGTTGAAAGACGATCTGGAAAGCGAAGATGCGGGTAAAATCAAATCTGGCGTTCAGAACGTGACCGAAGCTGCGATGAAACTTGGCGAAGCGATCTACAAATCCAGCCAAGAAGCAGAAGCAAACGGCGACGTCGACACAGGTCCAGTCATGGACGACGATATTGTTGACGCCGACTTCGAAGACCTAGACGGCGAAAAGCGCTAATTAGCGCCCAAACGATCCATGACGCCCGGCTGTTTTCCAAAATGGCCGGGTGACGTGTTTCAAAAGGGAACGAGTTAAATGTCAAAGCGCGATTATTACGAAACCTTGGGTGTTGCCAAAGGCGCATCTGCGGATGAAATCAAGAAGGGCTTTCGCCGTAAAGCGAAGGAACTTCACCCCGACCGTAACTCTGACAATCCGAACGCAGAAGCCCAGTTCAAAGAAGCGAACGAAGCTTATGAAGTTCTAAAAGACGGCGACAAAAAAGCCGCCTATGATCGGTATGGTCACGCAGCCTTTGAAGGTGGCATGGGTGGTGGCGGTCGTGCCGGACCTGGGTTTGGGGGCCAAGGCGATTTCGCCAGTGCGTTTTCAGATGTTTTCGATGATCTGTTCGGCGATTTCATGGGCGGGCGTGGTGGCGGCGGTGGACGCCAACGTGCAGCACGTGGGTCTGACCTGCGGTACAATCTTCGGATTAACCTGGAAGAAGCGTTTGAAGGTTTGCAAAAAACCATCAGCGTTCCAACAGCTGTAAACTGTGACCCATGTAATGGCACTGGCGCAGAAAGCGGCAGCGAACCCACAACTTGCCCGACCTGTTCTGGCATGGGGAAAGTGCGCGCGCAGCAGGGTTTCTTTACCGTTGAACGCACCTGTCCATCTTGTTCTGGCGCGGGCCAAATCATCCAAAACCCTTGCGTGTCTTGTGGTGGTGCGGGTCGCTTGGAAAAAGATCGGTCTTTGTCTGTGAACATCCCTGCGGGTGTCGAAACGGGCACACGCATTCGCCTGTCTGGCGAGGGAGAAGCAGGATTGCGTGGCGGGAGTACGGGTGATCTTTATATCTTTATCGAAGTTGATGATCACCCGATCTTTGACCGCGATAACGTGAACCTGTTTTGTCGTGTGCCGGTTTCCATGTCCTCTGCCGCGCTGGGCGGGGATATTGAGGTGCCAACAATTGATGGCGGCCGCAGCCGGGTGAAAATCCCTGCAGGCAGTCAAACGGGTCGGCAAATGCGTTTGCGGTCAAAGGGTATGCCTGCCCTGCGTGGCAATGGCCAAGGTGACATGTTCATCGAATTGGCTGTGGAAACACCTGTAAACCTGACCAGCCGCCAAAAAGAAATCCTGCGTGAATTCGAGGAGCTGTCGCAAGACAACAACCCCGAAAGCAGCAGCTTTTTCAAAAAGGTCAAAGGCTTTTGGGATGGAATGACCAACTAGGTCTCATATCGCTTAATCGCCTGTTAACCAGATTCGGGTGACGTTTTCAAATGTCACCCGCAAAACACTCCGCTGCACTAGATCTCTTTGACACCGACGATGTGCCTGTCGCCCCACAAAACGTGGCCACGGCCCCGTCGTATCTGCGTGACCACCGCAAACGTCTGCGCGAACGGTTTATGCAGGGCGGTGCAGATGCTTTGCCAGAATACGAACTGCTGGAACTGATCTTGTTTCGCGCCATTCCCCGCCAAGACGTGAAACCCCTCGCCCGGCGATTGCTGGACGTATTTGGTGACTTCAACCGCGTTGTTGCAGCCCCCGCTCAACGCCTTACTGAAATCAAAGGCGTGGGCGAAGCCGTTGTGATCGAATTGAAAGTGGTAGAGGCCGCAACCCACCGCATGGCGCGTTCAAAAATTATGGATCGCCCAGTGATTTCCAGTTGGGACGCTGTGCTGGACTATTGCCATACCACCATGGCCCATGCCGAAACCGAACAATTCCGGGTGCTGTTTTTGGACCGTAAAAACATCCTAATTGCTGATGAAAAACAAGCCCAAGGCACGGTCGATCACGTGCCGGTTTACCCGCGTGAAGTTGTGAAAAGGGCGCTGGACCTGAATGCCTCTGCCCTTATCCTGGTTCACAACCATCCCAGCGGGGATCCGTCACCATCGGACGCAGATATCACAATGACCCAACAGGTTCACAGTGCTGCAACTGCGCTGGGTATCACG
>JBMZCY010000253.1:0-2960 GCA_049613825.1 Planktomarina sp. | reverse complement strand
TGCACCAGATGAAGTATCTTCGAAATCCAGTGGCATTTGATCCACGGGGCTGGGCAGGACTGTGAACGGAAGGCCGGAATACGATCCGGTAATTGCGCGGTGAACGTGGCCCGAAATGACCAGTTGTACGCGGTTCGTTTGCTTTAGAATATCAACAACCTGCGGTCCGTTGCGCAGCGCGATTGCATCCATTCCAGAAAATCCTACGGGACCCAAAGGGTGGTGCGTTAGGATTATTAGGGGTTTGTTGGTCGCTGCGACTGCATCTGTTAACCATTCCAGACGATCATCATCCAGGATGCCAGAATGCAGGTCATTTGCGTCTTCATCAAGGGTATCAAGGCACAGCAAGGTGTGGGTTTTGGTATCTATAACAGTCTGCTGAAATGGATGGCCGAAGATCGTCGCAAAGCCTTTTCTGCGGTCATGGTTGCCGGGCATCACTGTGATTGGGATTGGAACATCTGTCAGAATATCCCGTAGACGTGCATATTCAGTGCGACTGCCGCGATGCACCAGATCACCCGTTAAAATCAGGTGATCTGCATCTGCATGTGTGTCCAGAATATCCGCCAAAACCGTTCGCAACCGAACTTCCGGGTCCAGCCCGATGATCAAAACACCGGGCTTTGTGATGTGCAGGTCGGATATCAGGACGATCTTGGTCAAAGGGTGGCCGTCATTAACTGATAAACAAGCCCAGCAGCAGCGCCCATGCTGCAATGAAAATAGCGGACAATGTCAGCAGCATCCCTGCCGAACGCCAACGCATTTTGGGCGGGCGAGCGGAAAATCCAACAGCATGAACGACACGACCTGCAAGCAACATGGCCCCCAGAACATGCACAAGGATGTGGGACTGGCCGTTCAACTCAATCAATATCAACAAGATCAGTGCCAAAGGAACAGTTTCCACGAAGTTGGACTGTGCCCGCATCCGTTTCATCAGACCTTTGTTTCCGTCGTCACCAAGTCCGATTTTATTCTTGCGACGGAAGATGATGACCCGCGCCGTAAGGATCAGATAAATGAACGCCAAAGGAATTGCGTAGAATGTTGTGATGAAAGTCATGGTTTACTCCAGTTCAACCAGCAGGTCTTTAGCATCTATTTGCCCACCTGTGACCACATGTACAGCTTTAACTTTTGCATCACGGTCTGCATGCAAGCCAGTTTCCATTTTCATAGCTTCGATTGTTAGTAACAAATCACCTTCTTTTACGTCTTGCCCCGCAGTCACAGCAACAGTTGCCACAACGCCGGGCATAGGGGCGCCGATGTGGTCCGCATTTACCGGATCGGCCTTGGGGCGGGAAACGGTTTCGGCCTTTACCTTGCGGTTTGGCACGCGGATCACACGGGGTTGACCGTTCAATTCAAAGAACACCCGTGTGTCACCTTCAACGTTTGTCTCACCAATAGCGGACATACGGATTTCGAGGGTTTTACCGGGGTCGATTTCCGCCGTGATTTCTTCGCCCGGTTTCATGCCATAGAAAAATGTCTTTGTCGGTAATGTCCGCACAGGGCCATAGGTTTTGTGGCGACCCAGATAGTCCATGAAAACTTTGGGATACATCAGATAACCGTTCAGATCTTCATCATCGACTTTCCGGCCCTCTAGTTGGGAGGAAACATCAGCCCGCAATTCTTCTAGATCAACAGGTTTCAATTCCGCCCCCGGACGCTCTGTTGATGCTTTTTCGCCCTTCAACGCCTTCTTCTGCAACGCCTTTGGCCACCCACCGGGCGGTTGTCCCAAATTGCCGCGCAGCATGTCGATCACGCTGTCAGGGAACGCCACGTCGGACTTCGGGTCTTCGACATCTGCCCGCGACAGGTTTTGGGACACCATCATCAGCGCCATGTCACCGACCACTTTCGAGGACGGTGTGACCTTCACAATATCCCCGAACATCTGGTTCACGTCAGCGTACATTTGCGCCACTTCGTGCCAGCGGTCTTCCAGACCCATCGACCGCGCCTGCGCCTTTAAGTTGGTGAACTGACCACCAGGCATTTCGTGCAAGTACACTTCGGATGCAGGGGCCTGCAAACCGGATTCGAAGGCTGCGTAATGGCCGCGTACTTGTTCCCAATAGTTGCTGATTTCGCGGATCGTGCCAACATCCAGCCCAGTGTCGCGGTCTTGGCCTGCAAGGGATTCAACAATCGTTCCCAAGGTTGCTTGCGATGTGTTGCCGGACAGACTGTCCATAGCGGCATCAACCGCATCAACGCCAGCCTCAGACGCAGCAAGGATCGTGGCCGATGCAATGCCAGCAGTGTCATGTGTGTGGAAGTGGATCGGCAGGCCGACCTCTTCCTTCAGCGCTTTGACCAGAACCCGCGCAGCCGCTGGTTTCAAAAGGCCCGCCATGTCTTTTAGGCCAAGTACATGTGCACCAGCCGCTTCCAGCTGTTTGGCCATATCGACATAGTATTTCAGGTCATATTTCGAACGCTCTGGGTTTAGAATGTCGCCAGTGTAGCAAATCGTGCCTTCGCAAACCTTGTTGTTGGTAATCACAGCGTCCATCGCGACGCGCATGTTTTCGACCCAGTTGAGGCTGTCGAAGACGCGGAACACATCTACGCCGGTTTCAGCCGCTTGCTTGACGAAGAACTGCACCACGTTGTCAGGATAGTTGGTGTAGCCAACCCCGTTCGACGCGCGCAGCAGCATTTGTGTCATCACGTTTGGCATCGCTGCCCGCAAGTCACGCAGGCGCTGCCACGGGCATTCTTGCAAGAACCGATACGCCACATCAAACGTCGCACCGCCCCAGCATTCCATGGAAAACAGTGCCGACATATCAGACGCGTATTTTGGGGCCACCTTGATCATATCCAACGACCGCATCCGTGTGGCCAGCAACGACTGATGTCCGTCACGCATGGTGGTGTCGGTGATCAACAGGCGTTGCTGATCTTTCATCCAGTCGGCAACAGCCTGCGGT
>JBMZCY010000252.1:0-3028 GCA_049613825.1 Planktomarina sp. | reverse complement strand
ACTCGATAAAATGGCGTTTCATGTGTATGAAACGGGCGAAACGATTGCTGCCAAGCATCGTCCGATTGTCATTATTACCTCTAACAATGAAAAAGAGCTGCCCGATGCGTTCCTGCGTCGGTGTTTCTTTCACTATATCAAATTTCCAGACGCCGAAACGCTGAAGCAAATCATCGATGTGCATCATCCCGACCTGAAATCTGACCTTTTGACCACTGCCCTGACACAATTCTTTGAAATTAGGGACACTCCGGGTCTGAAGAAGAAGCCTTCCACGTCCGAGGTTCTGGACTGGCTAAAACTGCTGCTGGCCGAGGATTTAACTCCTGAAGACTTGAAGCGCGACGGTAAAAACGCCCTGCCAAAACTGCATGGCGCGTTGCTGAAAAACGAACAGGATGTTCATCTGTTTGAGCGTTTGGCATTCATGGCACGCGCGGCCAGATAATATCCCAACCAAGACATAGTTGTCGCCACATCCTGCCCCTTTTGGCCGTTAATCATGATTCTAACGCACCTTGTGTGCAGGGAATTCGGTTAACAGGAATGTGGCACTATGGATAAGACGTCTGCGGATAAGAAATCTGCGCCATTACGCTTAAAACAACTTGCGGCTGGGGCATTGATCCTTGCGGCCCTTGGCTGTGCACCCAATGATGACGAAGACAATGCACGCAGGTCCATATCCGGTTCCAATGCCATGCCCCCAATGAAAACCTTTGTGTCATCGCGTGGCGTGCAGTCCATTAGGGCGAATGCGGATTTGGTCGCTGATTTCGCCGATCTGAACTTCCGCATGGAAACAGGGCGACAACTTACCCACCTGTCCCGCTTTGAAGGGCCGATCAGCATTCGGGTTCAGGGGGACATTCCATCCACCCTGCCCACTGATCTATCACGTTTGATTGGTCGCCTACGCAATGAAGCGGGGTTGCAAATTTCGCTGACTGATCGTGCCGATGCAAACATCAACATTATCCTGATGAAGCGATCGGCAATGGCGCGTGAGGTTCCCAATGCCACGTGCTTTGCTGTACCCAATGTTACCAGTTTCGACGATTTTCGCACCAAACGCAGGTCCAACCAAATTTCTTGGCTAGGCATATCGCACCGCAAAACAGCCGCGATAGTGCTTCCGTCGGACGAGGCCCCCCAACAACTACGCGACTGCTTGCACGAAGAACTGGCACAGGCATTGGGCCCGTTGAACGATCTGTACCACTTGCCTGATTCCATCTTTAACGACGATGATTTTCATTCGGTTCTAACTGGCTTTGACATGCTGATGTTGCGGGCGCTGTACGATCCGTCCCTGACTGCGGGAATGGACAAAGCGACTGTCATGCAGAAAATACCTGCCATCTTACAACGTTTGAACCCCGCAGGCGAAAATCGCCCCCGTAACCCGCGTGTGGCCACGTCACCCGAATGGACTCGCGCAATCCACACGGCATTGGCCAACGCGACGGTTCAGGTCAAACGCCAGCAGGCCGTCAAACGCGCCCTGACATTGCAACCAGGTTACGGTCCTGATGTGCGCAACGGATTTGCCTATTACGCCAGTGGCAGGCTTGCCATGTCGACCAACCCGCACGAAGCACAACAACATCTGCAAATCGCGGACAGAATCTTTGCAAGCCGCCCGAATATGGCAATCCACCGTGCAAAAGTCGCCGTTCAACTGGCCGCGTTTGAATTACTTGACGGCAACGGCGCAGGCGTTCTGGCGGCAGTAAATCCACATCTGAATGTCGCAATGGCCCATGAAAACGCTGATGTCCTGTCATCTTTGCTGATGTTCCGCGCCGAAGGTCTGGACCTGATAGGCCGATCATCCGAGGGCGCAGCGGTACGCCTAGACGCCCTTGGGTGGGCGCGATATGGGTACGGCAACAAAACGGCTGTGCTGGAACGATTGACAGAAATCCAAAGGCTAAGCCCCGCAAGGTAACGGGTTTGATATGACATATATGGGTATGGCGCTGGGCGCTGCTTGGGGTGTGTTTCTGGCGTTTAAACGTAAGGGCGCAAAACTGGACATGCTGCATTACGGTGCGGCCTTTGCAGTTGTCGGCGGCATCCTTGGCCTGATCGCTAACATCATCGTGCTGCGCTTGGGCTAATCCCCCGTGTTTCTGCCCTTCTTCGAACAGCTACGCGCCCACCGTGTTCCCACCACCCTGAGGGAATTCTTGGTGTTTCTGGAAAGTCTGTCCGCAGAAATCGCGACTTATGACATCGACACGTTCTATCATCTGGCACGGACAATTCTGGTCAAAGACGAACGCCATATGGATCGCTTCGACCAAGCCTTCGCCGCGTCATTTCAGGGTCTTGAAGCCATTGATGCAGGCGAGACGTTAGAGGCATTGGACCTACCCGAAGACTGGCTGCGCAAGCTGGCAGAAAAAACTCTGAGTGATGAAGAAAAGGCCGAAATCGAAGCGCTTGGCGGTTTTGATAAATTGATGGAGACGTTGAAAGAACGTCTGGCAGAACAAAAGGGGCGGCATCAAGGGGGCAACAAATGGGTTGGCACCGCAGGCACATCCCCCTTCGGCGCATATGGTTATAACCCCGAAGGGGTGCGCATCGGTCAACATGAATCCCGCCACCGCCGCGCAACCAAAGTCTGGGACAAACGCGAATTCCGTGACTTCGACGACACTGTGCAACTGGGCACCCGCAACATCAAAGTTGCGCTAAAACGCTTACGCAACTGGGCGCGCGATGGCGCCGCCGAAGAACTGGATCTGGACAGCACAATCCAGAAAACCGCCGAGGCAGGATATATCGACGTACAAACCCGCCCCGAACGCCGCAATGCGGTGAAACTGGTATTGTTCCTCGACGTTGGGGGATCAATGGACGACCACGTGAAGGTGGTTGAGGAATTGTTTTCCGCCGCGAAAACCGAATTCAAGAACTTGGAATACTACTACTTCCACAACTGCCTGTACGAAGGGGTGTGGCGCGACAACAAGCGGCGATGGACAGAACAAATTCCTACCCTCGAAGTCCTGCAGAC
>JBMZCY010000251.1:0-3037 GCA_049613825.1 Planktomarina sp. | reverse complement strand
GCATCACAAACAGAACCGAAATTCCGTCGACACCCATTTTGTACTGTAGGCCGAGAAGCCATTCATATTCCTCAACAAACTGGAAATCCGTATTTGAGGAATCAAAGCCTGTCAGGATGAACAACGACGCCAAGAACGTCAGAACAGATGCACCCAGTGCCAGCCATTTGGCGGCACGTTGGGCAGCTTCATCCTCGCCCCGCAGGAACACCATCAGGATGAACGCTGCGATCAGGGGGATGAATGTGGTGATGGAAAGAATGTTGCCCATCAGAATACTCCGTCAATTAGGGCGATTGCCAAGACCAGCAAAGCAATCAGTCCTACGGGTGCGGCAGCCACGGGGGACGCCACTTTTGCACGGGGTTTATCCCCTGTGCGTTTGTGTTTGGTCAGGTGATGCGGTGTCATGGTATCAGGACCCCACAATCATGGCCCAGGTGATCAAAACGGCGATGCCGATGACCATGCCCAAGGCGTAGGTGAAGATGTAACCGGACTGCGCTTTGTTCACCCATTTGGTGACAAATGGCACAACGCCCGTCGCCAATCCGTTTATCCCACCGTCGATGATCGCCGTATCGCCACGCTTCCACAGGAAGTCACCGATAAAGCGGGCTGGACGGACGAAAATCACATCATAGATTTCATCAACGTACCATTTGTTCAGGATGAAGCGGTACAGGATCGGGTTCGATTCAGCGAAGCGACGCGGCAAATCCAGCTTTGTCATGTAGAACAGGTACGCCGTGATGAGCCCGAACAACATTGCAAAGAACGGAGCGAGCTTGACCCAAACTGCAACCTCATGCGCTGCATGCAGAACATGGTTGTCAGGGTGCATGTAGATCGCACCTTGGCCCAGCTTTGGATCGTTCATCGGATCAACAGCTTCGCCGTGATCGTCGCCATGTCCCTCCCCGTGATCGTCAGTAGAAGCCGCAGCGTGTGCCGCAGAAATCAGCTGCAAACCAGCGTGGCTTTCGTCTTTAACGTGCTGTTCAATCCCGAAATACGTCTCGACCGAATTGGTCGATCCAAAGAACGGTTTGTAGAACACCATACCAGCCAACACAGCGCCCACAGCCAGAACAGCCAGCGGAGCAACCATAACATTCGGGCTTTCATGTGCGTGTTCATGTGTGTGTTTGTTGCCGCGTGCTTCACCATAGAAGGTCAGGAACATCAGGCGCCAAGAATAGAAGCTGGTCATGGCAGCCGCCACAATCAACGCCCAGAAGGCAATACCCATCGGAGTCGCAGCGTAAGCGGATTCGATGATCGCATCTTTGGACACAAAGCCCGCGAACCCAATCGGGAACCCGATGTACAGCAGTGGAATACCCACACCTGTGATCGCCAATGTCCCGATCATCATCGCCCAGAATGTCTTGGGCATCTTATCTTTCAGACCACCATAGTTTCGCATGTCTTGTTCGTGGTGCATGCCGTGAATCACGGACCCTGCGCCAAGGAACAACATCGCTTTGAAAAACGCGTGTGTCAGCAAGTGGAACATCGCGACTGAATACACACCGACACCCGCAGCTACGAACATATAGCCCAGCTGGGAGCAGGTTGAATACGCGATAACGCGTTTGATGTCGGTCTGAACCAAGCCTATCGTCGCCGCGAAGAACGCGGTCAACGCGCCGATGTAGACCACGATCATCTTCGCCTCTGGCGCGAATTCGATAATCGGGGACATACGGCAGACCAAGAAGACACCCGCAGTAACCATTGTCGCGGCGTGGATCAGGGCGGACACAGGGGTCGGCCCTTCCATCGCGTCAGGCAGCCAAGTGTGTAGGAAGAACTGAGCAGATTTGCCCATCGCGCCAATGAACAGCAGGAAGGCGATTAGGTTCGCGGCATTCCAATCTGTCCATAGGAAGGTGATCGTCGCTTGGGACAGCTCTGGCCCCATCGTTAGAACGTCCTTAAAGTTGATGCTTTCCGCATACACAAACAGCGCAAAGATCCCCAGCAGGAACCCAAAGTCACCAACACGGTTCACAACGAACGCTTTGATCGCCGCAGCACCCGCGCTTTGCTTGCGAATGTAGAACCCGATTAACAGGTAAGACGCGACGCCCACCCCTTCCCAACCGAAGAACAGTTGTAGCAGGTTGTCAGCCGTCACCAGCATCAGCATGGTAAAGGTAAAGAACGATAGATACGCAAAGAAACGTGGACGGTAGCTTTCGTTTTCACGGAAGTGTTCATCGTGCGCCATGTAGCCGAAGCTGTACAAGTGGACCAACGCAGACACTGTAGTGATGACGACCAGCATGATGACCGTCAGACGGTCCACACGGATGGCCCAGTCGGTGCTTAGATTACCACTTTGGATCCAGCGAAACAAAGTATGTGTATAATAACCGTCATCATGGATGAACGGATCGAATGTCAGGAACAACACCCATGACAGGATCGCCGACAGGAACAAAAGGCTGGTCGCCGTCCATTGTGCAACTGTTTCCCCGATGAAGCGATGCCCAAATCCACAGATCAGGGCGCCGACCATGGGCGCAAAAAGAAGGATCGTTTCCATTAAGATGTCCCCAACCAACAGTTCATAAAGGCTTTGTCAGCCTTCTGCTCGGTTACGTTTTGTGGAAATCCGATCGCGACCATTACGCCTCTGATATCAGATTCCGAATATTTAAGATTGCTTGCAATAACATATCCCAGCAAATCAAGCGTTTTGCTGCGTTGATGATTGCTGAGACTTTTCGACAGGGTAACAGCGCCATTGGGAAGGGCGAACAAAACTGAATTCCGTGAATTCGTAACTGCAGTGTACCAAGTTGACGCGTCCGTACCATCGGTGGCTGCGGTAAACGGCATACCGCGATACTCGCAAGTTTTAGCAACCGGCACGATGGTCAACGCTTGTGCTGAACCAACAAGTACAACCAGCAATGCGGGCACGCACATTAGAATTGATATGAAACGAACAACCACCTGTTCACCCCTTCATCATATTCGCGTCTTCAACATCAATCGTGCCACGATTGCGGAAGAAACAAACAAG
>JBMZCY010000250.1:0-3059 GCA_049613825.1 Planktomarina sp. | reverse complement strand
AGCGGGGTTGCGGTCAGGGTGATAGGTCCATCAATCATGTGGATTGCTTGCCCGTTTGGTCAGACGATTGCAATCCGAATAAATACTGAGGCGTCAGCGTTTCACCACAACTTCATACCCAGCTTCTTCGGGTTCATCATCTGTCATCTCGGCAGGAAAGCCGGGGGCGGTCACGTCAAGGCCCGTCGCATCCTCTAGCCGTTTGATGATGTTTGGGGACAATTCGCGGGGGCCATATCGGTCGATGCCGTCTTGGAAAATTTTGATCATCAGAGGGTTCATTTCCAAAGGAACCCCTGCCCGATCCGCGACTTCTTGGAACAAGCCAATGTCTTTGGCGACCAGATCCATGGTGAAGGAAATATCGCGCGATCCGTTCAAGATGACCTGAGATTCCGTTTCATGCACGAACGACGTCCCTGATGACATGGCGATGGCCTCATAGGCTGTGCCCAAATCAATCTCGGCCCCCTTACACACAGTCAGCGCCTCGGCGCAGGTGATCAAGTTCGCGGTGGCAAGGAAGTTGGTGACAACCTTGATAACCGAAGCCGATCCCAGATCCCCCGTATGCAGCACCCGTCGCCCCATTGTGGTCAGCAGCGGAAGGATCGTGTCGAACGTCGCACGATCACAGCCCGCAAGGATCGCGATATTGCCCGTATCGGCGCGGTGGCAGCCACCAGACACGGGGCAATCAACCGCCTTCCCGCCTGCTGCGATGACCAATGCGCCTAAGCGTTTCACCTCGGCTTCATCTGTCGTCGACATCTCCATCCAGATTTTACCGTTTGTCACATGGGGCAGCATTTGTTGCAGCACGGCATCCGATGCCGCAGGACTGGGCAAGCAGGTGATTACAGCATCACAGGTTTGCATCAGACGTGCGGGGCTTTGACCATCGGTGGCCCCACGGCCTACGAAATCTGCAACGAAATCAGCATTCAGATCATGGACATGCACGTCCTTCCCATTACGCAACAGGCTGCCCGCCAGTTTGCCGCCTACATTGCCAAGGCCGATAAATCCAATTTTCATAACAACTCTCCCAAGTCTTTGGGGGACCGTCGGCAATCGTATTATGCGCGTCTTGCCTAAAACCGACCTTTGTAAATGACGTGCGGTTGGTTAGAGATAATCATGTCTAAACACACCCGCCCCCATGACGCCGACGCAGGCATTGACGTCACCAATGACTTCGCACCCTTCGCCCAACGCAACGACGTCTTTTCGCGTGCGTTTTGGGACCCCACCGTTCGAACTGCCAAAACCGACGCCTTCTTTGCATCCTACCGGATGGAGGCCGCGCCCCGTCGCGGCGACGGCTTTACCCAAAAGGACTTTGCCCTGCGCAATGCATCGTGGTTGATTTCCGACATTATGACCGACCGCTTTGCAGACAACGGACGCCGCGAAGGGTTTCAAGCCACCATCAGCAACGACACGCCTGTTGCCGATGATAAAGTGCCAGTGACGGATCCTACCGCGCAATCAGCCGAGATCCGCAAAGTCGCCGACTTCTTTGGCGCGGACCTGTGCGGGTTCACTGACTACGACGACCGCTGGTTGTACACCTCTCGCATTGATGTGCGGGACTTCAGTGATGCAGATCATGATCTGCCCGACGGCATGACATCAGTGATTGTGCTGGGGCATGAGATGGAGCGCGATTTGGTCGACACCTACCCTTCGGCCTTGGCAGGGGCCGCAACAGGTCGCGAATACAGTCACGAGGCGGCGGTGGTCATGCAAGTCGCCGCCTATATCCGTAATCTGGGGTATCAGGCTGTGGCGTCGATGAACGACACAGCCTTGGTCATTCCATATGCAATCAAGGCGGGTTTGGGGGAATATGCCCGGAACCAGATGGTCATCACGCCACAATTCGGTCCGCGCTTGCGGTTCTCGAAAATCTTCACGGATATGCCGCTGGAACACGACACGCCCAAACCACGCGGGGTGCAGGCGTTTTGTGACATTTGCACCAAGTGTGCAGATGCCTGTCCGGTCAAGGCGTTGCCGTTTGATGCACCAAAAGCGGGCGGTACGAATGTGTCGGCCATACAAGGTGTTAATAAATGGACATCGGACGCTGAAAAATGCTTCGGATTCTGGGCCAAGCTAGCATCGGATTGTGCGATTTGTATGCGGGTCTGCCCGTTCAATCGCGACTTCACCACCCGTCGCGGTAAGCTGTGGTTGCGGCTCGCGCTGTCGCGGTTTCGGAAAGTCGCGCTTTGGTTGGATCGTAAGCGCGGCGGGCGGGTCAAGCCCAGCACGTGGTGGGCCAAGTGAAATCTTCCGTACCATCTGCATAATTGCGCAAAGGCCGTGTGGGGTTATCTATGCCTCAACCAAACAGACTTGAGGAGGCAGCAATGTCCCTACGACCAACTTTAGAAACCCGCGCCGCCGTTCCAACTATGGAAGGCGCAGGGGTAAAACTGCACCGCGCCTTCGGGTTCCAAGACCCGAGTGAGCTGGACCCGTTCTTGCTGTTCGACGATTTCCGCAACGACAAGGTTGAGGATTTCGAGAAAGGTTTCCCTTGGCACCCCCACCGTGGGATCGAAACGATCACCTATGTTCTCGACGGTACAATTGATCACAGCGACAGCCTTGGCAACCAAGGCACTTTGGACGCAGGTTCCGTGCAATGGATGACCGCAGGGCGCGGGATCTTGCATCAGGAAATGCCTCATGGGAACGACCGTGGTCAAATGCATGGGTTCCAACTTTGGGGCAATCTGCCGGGTGATCTGAAGATGACAGTCCCCCGTTACCAAGACATTCATGGCACTGATATCCCTGTGGTCACCGATGACGATGGCACTCAGGTCAAAGTCATAACCGGTGAATTCTGGGGCAAGCGTGGTCCGGTGGATGGCATTGCAGCAGACCCGCAATACCTCGACATCACTGTCCCCGCAGGCGTGCGCAAGACGTTCAAGATCGACACCTACCGCCGCGACGTTGCCGCGCGAAGCGTCAAAGACCGCCGTGCCGTCGCTCAGAACCGGGTTTCCTGTGAAGGTCGCCACCAATTCTTCGGCTTCGGT
>JBMZCY010000249.1:0-3083 GCA_049613825.1 Planktomarina sp. | reverse complement strand
CAGAAAGTGGCGTCCATCGTTGCGGGCTCCAAAATGCACGAAGAAAAGCTGAATGGCATTTTCGCGGCGATCAAGGCATGGGACGGTAAGGCCGAGGATGCGTTTGATCCAAAGGTGAACGCGGGCCTGAAAGATGCTGTGAAGGCCGCGAAGAAAGTCGCGATTCCAGAGACTTATGTAAAGCGTGTTCTGGATTACGCAAAGCAGGGCCATACCTCGATCGAATTTCCGACCTATGACACCGATTGGGATTCCGAGGCGTATAATTCGGTATCTGGTCAGAACTCCAACAACTCGATCCGTGTGACTGATGCGTTTTTGTATGCGGTGGAAAAGGATGCGGATTGGAAATTGATCAACCGCAAAGATGGCGCCGTATCCAAGACCATGAAAGCGCGGGATTTGTGGGATCAGGTTGGTCATGCGGCATGGGCCTGCGCCGATCCAGGCATTCAGTATCACGACACGATCAATGCATGGCACACATGTCCAGAGGATGGTCAGATTCGTGGGTCCAACCCTTGTTCGGAATACATGTTTCTGGATGATACAGCCTGCAACCTAGCTTCCATGAACTTGCTGACGTTCTATGAGAATGGAGAGTTTCAGACGGATGATTACATCCATGCGACTCGTTTGTGGACCGTGACTTTGGAAATTTCTGTCCTGATGGCGCAGTTCCCGTCGAAGGAAATCGCGCAGCGGTCCTATGACTTCCGCACCTTGGGTCTGGGCTATGCGAACATCGGCGGTCTGCTGATGAACATGGGTTACAGCTATGACAGTGATGAAGGCCGCGCGTTGTGCGGTGCTTTGACCGCGATTATGACAGGTGTGTCTTATGCGACGTCTGCTGAAATGGCGTCGGAAAAAGGCGCGTTTCCGGGGTATGAAAAGAACGCCGATCACATGCTGCGCGTGATGCGCAACCACCAGCGGGCTGCAATGGGTGTGTCGGACGGGTACGAAGGGTTGGATGTTTTGCCTGTGCCTTTGGACCACGTGAACTGCCCCGATAAATCTCTTCTGGATATTGCCAACACCGCTTGGGCGCGGGCCATCACGCTGGGTACAAAGTACGGCTACCGGAATGCGCAAGTGTCTGTGATTGCCCCAACTGGGACCATCGGTCTGGTCATGGACTGCGACACCACGGGGATCGAACCTGATTTCGCCTTGGTAAAGTTCAAAAAACTGGCTGGTGGTGGATACTTCAAAATTATCAATCAATCGGTACCGGGGGCCTTGACCGCAATGGGGTATAAACCTGCCGCGATTGAAGAAATTGTCAGCTATGCCGTAGGTCACGGAACCATCGGAAACGCACCGGGCATCAATCACACATCATTGGTCGGTCACGGTTTTGGGCAGGGTGAAATTGATAAGATCGAAGCAGCGTTGCCATCTGCCTTTGATATCCGTTTCGTGTTCAATCAATGGACTTTGGGCGCGGATTTCTGTGTGAATGTCCTTGGCATTCCCGATGCGCAACTGAATGATCCGACCTTTGATCTGCTGACCCATCTTGGGTTCACTAAGGCAGATATCGAAGATGCGAATGATCATGTGTGCGGGACGATGACGCTAGAAGGTGCACCGCATTTGAAGGACGAACATCTGTCCGTCTTTGATTGTGCAAATCCATGCGGGAAAAAGGGCAAGCGGTTCCTGTCTGTGAACAGCCACATTGATATGATGGCGGCAGCACAATCCTTTATCTCGGGGGCGATTTCCAAGACCATCAACATGCCAAACGACGCGACGATCGAGGACTGCCAGCAGGCCTATGAACGGTCGTGGCAGATGGGTGTGAAGGCGAATGCATTGTACCGTGATGGGTCCAAGCTGTCTCAACCTTTGGCTGCAGCATTGGTTGAAGACGATGATGAGGCTGAGGAAATCCTCGCCTCTGGTTCCTTGCCTGAAAAAGCCAAAGTCTTGGCTGAAAAGATCGTTGAAAAGGTCGTCATCAAAGAAATCGTCAAGCAACAGCGTGACAAGATGCCGGAACGGCGGCGGGGGTATACTCAGAAAGCTATAGTCGGTGGTCACAAAGTATACTTGCGCACCGGTGAATATCAGGATGGTCAACTGGGCGAAATCTTCATCGACATGCACAAGGAAGGCGCAGGCTTTCGTGCCATGATGAACAACTTCGCCATCGCTGTGTCCGTGGGTCTGCAATACGGTGTGCCGCTGGAAGAATTTGTGGATGCGTTCACATTCACCAAGTTTGAACCGGCAGGCATGGTGCAGGGTAATGACAGCATCAAGAATGCAACGTCGATCCTTGACTATATCTTCCGTGAATTGGCTGTGTCCTATCTGGACCGCACCGACCTGGCCCACGTGAAACCCGAAGGGACCAGCTTTGATGATCTAGGTCTTGGCGAAGACGAAGGCATATCTAACATCAAAACACCTGACGCGCCAAAGAAAGCCAAAAGCATCGAAGTCCTGAAGCAGATGGTGTCCAAAGGATACCACCGCAACCGGATGCCGCAGGAATTGACCGTGTATCAAGGCGGTCAGTTTGGGGCCGTGGCCTTGGATGGCGGTGTCGATCCGGAACAGGCCTTGGCGACGTTGGTTCCGCAAACAGCAAGTGTGGCGCAGATGGACAACCGCACAAAGGCCAAGATGCAGGGCTACGAAGGTGATCCATGTGGCGAATGTGGGAATTACACGTTGGTTCGCAATGGCACCTGCATGAAATGTAACACATGCGGCGGGACATCCGGCTGTAGTTAAAAGACCGCTATTTTATTGAATCAATTTGGAGTACTGAAGATGGCGAAAAAGATCACTGTAGTGAAAGAGAACAAAAATGGATTGAATACCCATTTTAATGTTCCCGGTGAAGGAACCGTTACAAGAGGAAAATTAGCTGACGACATCGAAGACGGGAAGCATCCAGATTATCATGTTCGGAAGATGAAAGATGGAAAACGTATTATCGCGTCGAACCCCGATAAATCGGGTTCAAATAACTTGGGATAGCCAGACACGGGGCCTGTGCGCAGGCCCTGAGGTTGCTTTGACCACAGGCAGACCGCACGCGGGCAGTGTATAGAATGAGTCAG
>JBMZCY010000248.1:0-3092 GCA_049613825.1 Planktomarina sp. | reverse complement strand
GCTTAGTTCAGATCAGCATCCCGACCTGCACCGATCTCAGCTTCCGCTGCGTCTACAGCAGAAATCAATGCGTCCAAGATCTCGTTACCGCCATCTACATTGTCACGGAACCAAGTTTGAACTGGGGCCGCAGCGTCGGCAAACATGGCTTTTTCAGCTGGTGTTGGCACATACAGTGTCCCGCCGCCTGCGACGAAATCAGCATAAGCTTGGATCGATTTACGCTTTGGCGAGGCGAATGTTGCCTGCTGTAATGCATAGAAACCATCAACCACAACGCGACGCATTTCTTCTGGCATGCCAGTGAATTTCGCGTTGTTCATCCACCACAGCGCACCCATGTAGGCGTGACCGTCAAGTGTGACATACTGCAGACCAGCATCCGGAAATTTCATGCCCATGATGTCGGTGATGCCGTTTTTGGACCCGTCAACAACGCCGGTTTGGAACGATGTAAACAGCTCTGGCCACGGGATCGGTGTCGGGGCTGCGCCCAATGCACGGACCAGTTGTTGTGGCAGGTCGGCGACTACTGTGCGGATTTTCAGACCTTCCATGTCGGCAGGGGTTTGTACGGTGCGTTTTGTGTTCGCAAAGTTGCGCCAGCCGCCTGTGTTGCCGATGGTCATCAGGCGGATCGCGCCGTCGGATGTTTCCAGCGCCATGTCACGCATTTTGCGGGTGAAGTCACCTTGCAGCACGGATTCTGCCACGCGGTCGTCAGCCATCAGGTATGGCAAATCCAGCACTTGCACATACGGAAACAGGCCCGCCGCGCCGCCGGAGGTGGAGATGTATACGTCGATGGACCCATCAGCCACACCTTGCAAACATTCAGCACCCTTGGAACACAGCTGCGTGCCGATGAACAATTCAACAGCGATTTTGCCGTTGGATGCCGCTTCGACGTAGTTTTTGAAGACAACCAGTCCATCATAGTCTTCGTCGTTTTCGTTTGAATTTGCAGTGGCGCGGATTGTGTATTCCGCGTGTCCCGCAGCCCAGCCCGCAACAGCGGACGAGGCGAGGAATGTGGCAGCAAGTGCTACCTTGGTGAAACCTTTAAGCATGAAAACCTCCCTAGCTTATGGTTGTTTTGGGACGTGTCAGCACACCCCGATAATGTGGGTAGGGTGCACCCCTGGCACACCGCCCGGTGATTTCTAATTTTACCATGGCACATATCCCAACATGCGTGGCACGGTCAGCGATATAGCGGGGAAATAGGTGATTAAGAAAATGACCAATACTTCGACAGCCAGAAACGGCAGGATCGCCTTGGCAATGACTTCGACCTTTTCGCCACTGACCGAACTGGCCACGAATAACACCAGTCCCATGGGGGGCGTTGCCAATCCCACGGTCAGGTTTACGGACATGATGATCGCAAAGTGGACAGGGTGCACATCAATGCCGAGGAACACCGTGGCAAGGATCGGGCCAAGGATGATGATCGCGGGACCCGCATCCAAGAACATACCCACAATGAACAACAGGATGTTGATCAGGAACAGGATGATCAGTGGGTTGTCGGACAGTCCGAGGATGTAATCGGTCATCAATTCCGGCAGGTGCGAAATCGCGATGATGGTTTTGAATGCGACCGCAGCGCCGACCAGCAGCAGGACTGCGGCTGAGGACACAGCAGTCTTTCCCATGATCTGCCACAGGTCACAGAACTTCATTGATCGCAGGATGATGAAGCTAACGAACAGGGCGTAGACGACCGCGATGACCGACGCTTCGGTCGGAGTGAACCATCCGGTTAAGATACCGCCTAGGATGATGATTGGTGTCTGCAAAGGGGCCGCAGCTTTCTTCATGACCACACGGAAATCCTGCGACACGCTTTTACGCATCCATATTATCACCAAATGCCCGAAGGGCAGCATGATTCCGAACGTGATCCACCCATACCCCTGCAGGCCAGCGATCCAGCTGACCATAGCGCAGGCCATATACAAAATCGCTGCCATGTTGATCCGCAACAAGATCGACGCAACTATGCCTTCGCCCCGCTTGATCGTTTGGCCTTTGGTCACAATCCGTTCGGCCTTTGGCAGGTCATAACGGTCCGCCATCAGACGCACGACCAGCATCAGACCAAGGCCCACAAGAATGCCCGGAACAATGCCGGCTGCAAACAGGGCCGCGACAGATTCCTGCATGACATAGGCGTAGATAATCATGATACCGGATGGGGGAATAATGGGGCCAATGACCGATGACGCCGCTGTAATCGCTGCCGCAAAACGTGTCGAATACCCGTTCTTTTCCATTGCAGGGATCAACGTGGACCCCAGAGCCGACGTATCTGCAACCGCAGACCCTGAAAGTCCTGCAAACAGCATCGAAGACAAAATATTTACATGGGCCAAACCGCCGCGCAGATGACCGATTAGGGCTTGCGAAAACTCAACAATCCGCGTCGTGATGCCACCCCGGTTCATAATTTCACCCGCCAGCAGGAAGAACGGCAGCGCCATCAGGGGGAAGCTGTCCATGCCACTGAAAAGCCCGCGATACAGTTGTGCCATGGCTTTGAAATTGGTGGGCGACGCGCCGTCGCCGAACACACCAACCAGACCAATCGGGGCCATCAGCAGGCCAAGCGCCACAGGGACGCCGATCAGCAGCAGAATAAGGAATATGGGAAGAAGCCAGAGGAGCATTATGAAGCCTCCGCCGCTTGGCCTTCGATGGGACGCAAGCGTTCTTCACCGCCCAGCATCCGCACCAGATGGCGCAGGATCAGCTCAATATTGATCAGGAACATCATGCAGAATCCAAGGAACAGGCTAGCGAAAGCGTGCCAGTTCCGGACCTGAAAATCCTTCATTCCAGCCCACGACAGCTCAATCCGGAAGTTCGGGATCGTTCCTTTGCCGCCAAAGCTGTTCACTTCGCCGTATCCCAGTTGCATGGCCAGATAGATCAGAACCCCGCAGGACAGCAGGATGACAAGGATTAAAAGTTGGGACAGAAATTAAATCTGGAGAAGGCGTAGCTCCAGAAGTTGGAAATGCTCTTTTCTTATCGGAGATTCCATTAGGTACAATAATTCACAACATTGAATTACATCCTGGTGGAGG
>JBMZCY010000247.1:0-3150 GCA_049613825.1 Planktomarina sp. | reverse complement strand
TGCATTCCTGTGCATGTATATGGTGTTCAACACGCCGCCCAGCTTTGGCCTGACGACCATCGGTTTGTTGATTGCAGGTGGGGCGTTCTGGGCGTTTTTCACCATGTATCGTGGTACTCAGCTGGGGATAGAGATGACGGATGCAGGGTTGTTCCTAACAGATGGCACCGAACTGGCCGCTATGGATAAAATCTTAAAAGTGGATCGTGGCACGTTTTCAGTTAAACCGACGAACGGGTTTACGCTGATTTTGAAAGATAAGGCCCCGTTTGCATATGTTCCCGGCCTGTATTGGCGCACGGGGCGCAAGCTGGGGATTGGCGGCGTGACGGCCCCTCAGGTCGGTAAATTCATGGCTGAACAACTGGCAATGCGGATCACGCAGCGCGACGCATAGGTCCAGTTTGCGCAAACATTGCCGTTAGGTCAAAAAAGTTTTCATATTGCCTATTCTTTAATCATTTCCCCTGTAAGGGTGTCGGCACGTTTTTCTTAATGAAAGTGCCGCTAATGGACCGCGCAAACGAACTGAGCTTCCGTGAAAGTGTTGATGTCATGGTGAACCGTGCCATGGGGCTGATGGACCTGCCGCCCGGCCTGCCTGAAAAGATCCGCGTGTGTAACGCGACATATACCGTGCGCTTTGGTGTGCGGTTGCGGGGCGAAATCAAGACCTTCACCGGATATCGTGCTGTACATTCCGAACATATGGAACCCGTCAAAGGCGGCATCCGCTTTTCCATGGGCGTCAATCAGGACGAAGTCGAAGCGCTTGCCGCCCTCATGACTTACAAATGTGCTTTGGTCGATGCACCTTATGGTGGATCAAAGGGCGGTTTGTGCATTGATCCCCGTGAATGGAACGAAGACGAACTGGAACGCATCACTCGGCGGTTTGCGTATGAACTGATCAAACGTGATCTGATCAACCCGTCTCAAAACGTGCCAGCCCCCGATATGGGGACAGGTGAACGGGAAATGGCTTGGATCGCGGATCAGTATCAGCGGATGCACACCACTGATATCAACGGACCGGCCTGCGTCACGGGCAAGCCAGTTGGTGCAGGTGGTATTGAAGGTCGGACAGAGGCGACGGGCAGGGGCGTGCAATACGCGCTGCAAGAATTCTTCCGCCACCCCGAAGACGTGGCAAAGTCTGGTCTGTCCGGAACATTGGACGGCAAACGTGTGATTGTTCAGGGTTTAGGTAATGTGGGATATCACGCTGCAAAATTCCTTGTTGAAGAAGACGGCGCAATTATTACCACCATCATTGAACGCGACGGCGCAATCCATTCGGACAATGGTCTGGATATCGAAGCGGTCCACGCGTGGATCGGTGATCATCAGGGGGTGAAAGATTTCCCAGATGCTGAATATACTAGCGACGGCGCATCGCTGCTGGAACAAGATTGCGACATCTTGATTCCAGCTGCCTTGGAAGGGGTGATCCACCGTGACAACGCTGCCAATATCAAAGCGTCATTGATTATTGAGGCCGCGAATGGGCCGGTCACAGCCAGCGCAGATGATATCCTGCGTGAAAAGGGCGTGGTGATCATTCCCGATATGTACGCCAACGCAGGCGGTGTGACGGTGTCTTATTTTGAGTGGGTCAAAAACCTGTCCCATATCCGCTTTGGCCGCATGCAACGCCGGGCTGAAGAATCGCGGCACCAGTTGTTAGTGAACGAGCTGGAACGCCTGTCTGACAACATGGGCGACCGCTGGTCGATGACGCCGATGTTCAAGCAGAAATATCTGCGTGGCGCTGGCGAATTGGAACTGGTTCGGTCTGGGTTAGAGGATACGATGCGCGGTGCATATAACGATATGGCGGACGTCTGGCGCGAACGCGGTGATGTGCCTGATTTGCGCACTGCGGCGTATCTGGTGTCGATCGGTAAAGTCGCCAGCAGCTATCGCACTAAAGGTCTGTAATTACCGCTTTAGGGTTGTGTCATTGCGATGCAGCCCTAATCATATCCTTATAATTTAAAGGATTTTGATATGCGTATTATTGACTCAATTTTAGCGACGGCACTTCTGGCCGGATGTACAATGTCAGTGCCACCTGTCGAAGACAGGCCAAAGGGCACAAAAACCTATTTGTATGCGCAAGCGCTGTATGGCGAACCGGTTTTTGACAATGATGTCGAAACCTTTGCCGCACGGATGGCACAGACCACGCCGATCTCGGATCGTAAATTGTTCGGATTCACGTCGTCTGCACTGAAGCGTCCCACCGGAGGTGCTGAATCGGCCGCATTGAATTCTTTGGCTGATCAGGCCGTTGATGGGCGTGATGTGGTCGTGGCGATGTTGACCACCCATGGAAATGTCGATGTTCTGGCCGTGAAGGTCCCGGGTAAACCTGTTGCTGGTGTGTCTGCAGACGCTGTGGCAAATTTCTTGTCCCCGCTCAACAACGACCGTCAGGTCATAATCTTGCAGGCGTGTTATTCTGGATCATTGATTGATGAACTGGCCCATCCCAACCGGATTATCCTGACTGCAGCGGCGGATGATCGATCATCTTTCGGGTGTCGCCCGAACAACACGAACACTTGGTTTATCGAAAGCTTGAACACGGCCTTGGCAAAAGGCGGATCATGGGCGTCGGTGTTTGAAGATACAAAAAATATCGTGCGGGCCAAAGAAGAATCCCAAGGGATCGGCCGCGATGCCTTTTCTAATCCGATGTTCTATATCGGCAGCAATATGCAACACGTCTGGCGATCAAAAATCTAACAGATCGCAGTGACACACAGATTTGGTGGGAAGGGTCTTTTCCTTCCCGCTTGCTTACGCAGTGTGTCGCCCAAAAGGGATGCACTATGCACTATGCACTATGCAGTTTCGGCTTAGGAAATTCTAAAGCAGGGCCTGACAGGCAACAAAGGCTGGACGCCAGACTGGCGGCCGCCTGATCCCGAGAAAGATCATCATAGGTGGCGATGGTCATGTCCTATTCCCTGCTTTCTATCTGGTCGAAGAACACGGCATCCGAAATGCGGCGGTGTTATCCGTCCGATGGCGAAAACATGAGTGCTCCATCTAGAAACGGCCATGGAGCGCGTTTCAATGATTCGATCCCGGCATGATCAACCCTGAGCGTGCTCAAGGGCCGCCCAAACGCGCGTCCAGCGT
>JBMZCY010000246.1:0-3152 GCA_049613825.1 Planktomarina sp. | reverse complement strand
AGGCTTGTAGAAAATACCCCGCGTCACTGGCGATGACCACATCAAACACCAGCGCAAGGTTCGCCCCTGCGCCCGCCGCCGGACCGTTCACAGCAGCAATTGTCGGCACGGGGCAATTCACGATCGCGTCCAGCATCGGGTAATATTCGTCCCGTAAGATACGTTCCAAATCAATATTGGATGGGTCTGCATCATCGCCCAAATCCTGCCCAGAACAAAACGCACGACCGGATCCTGTCAGCACAACAACCCGTGTTTCTTCCGGCAGGTGCTTAAATGCATAGGTCAGTTCAGCCCGCATTTGCGTATTCAAGGCGTTCATCTTTTCAGGGCGGTTCAGCGTAACGGTTGTGATATTGTCAGTTTGGTCAACAAGCAGCGTTTCATAGATCATTGGGAACAGCCTTTGGGATCAATTGTTCATGCAGACATAGGCGCTATTGATCGCGGTCTCCAGCTTTTGCAGCCAAAAGTTTCGCCAATTCCGCTTCCTCGGCCGGCGATAATGGGGGTGTCGTAGCGTCGTTTGTCGATGTGCCCCGCACCACCGCCAGCCCAAGCAAGGTCAAAAGCAACAAAGCAGGGCCTGACAACCACAGCACAAGGTTGGCACCGGTTCCGTTTGGATGCAGTAAAACATACTCGCCATATCGGTTTACAACAAAGTCTAGAACTTCGGTATCGCTGTCCCCTTGGACCAGACGTTCGCGAACCAGTAACCGCAAATCACGTGCGACGTCAGCCTTGCTTTCGTCGATAGATTCATTGCGGCATTGCAAACACCGCAATGTGGCCGACAACGACCGCGCGCGTTTTTCCAGCACAGGATCATCTAGAATTTCATCCACCTCAACCGCTGCGGCAGGGATCGCCAGCGACAATAAAACCACGGTGATTAAGGCACGGATCATAAGGTCACCTTGGCGTGTTTTGCCCCAGCGGCCATACGGTAACGGCGGTCAGTCAGACTGATCAACCCACCCAAAGCCATCAAAATTGTGCCACCCCATATCCAGTTGGCGAACGGTTTGACGTAGGTGCGCACAGCCCAAGCCCCGTTAGGTTGCTGTTCCCCGATCACGACATATACGTCTCCGAAGATACCATTCAAGATACCCGCCTCGGTCGTTGGCATTTGGGCCACGTAATAGAACCTGCGTTCCGGCGTCACACGTTGCGGTGCTTGGTTTTCAGTGCGCACATCGATTTGCGCCATGGTGGAAATATAGTTGGGGCCAGTGATGTCATCTACCGACCTCAAAGTAATCTCATACTGCCTTAGGGTCGTAGTATCCCCCAGCTGCATGGCGACGATGTCCTCGACCTCCCAAGCTGTTAGGGCGGCAACGCCGAATATGGTGACACCCAAACCTGCATGGGCCACAGCCTTACCCCAATCTGATCTGGGCAAGCGTGTCAGGCGACGTATCTGGCCACCTGTGCGCTGCCAAAGTTCGATCAGAACCCCAACCACCAGCCACACACCCAGCGACAGCCCTACTGGTCCAATCAACGACCGCCCCGACTGCATCGCATAGGCCACCCCGCCAAGGGCAAGGCACAGCACCATCGCGGGAATCAACCGTTTGACGGATCCGCCCAACTTTGCGCGTTTCCATGGAATAACCGACCCGATGGGCAGGATAACAGCCAGTGCAATCACAAACGGAGTAAACGCCAGATTAAAAAACGGCGGCCCCACTGATAGACGGCGATCCATAACCAGTTCCGCAATCAACGGCCAAACGGTGCCGATAAAGACCACGAAACAACTGATGGCCAGCAGAATGTTATTCGCAACCAACGCTGATTCACGGCTTTTGAGGGCAAACACCCCTTTGCTGTCCATCGCCCCTGCCCGCAACGCGAACAACAGCAACGACGCCCCGATGAACAGGCTAAGGATCATAAGAATAAACACCCCCCGTTCGGGGTCGTTCGCGAAGGCATGTACCGACGTTAGAACGCCAGACCGCACGATAAAGGTCCCGATCAGGGAAAATCCGAATGCAAGGATTGCCAGTAAGATGGTCCAAGCCTTCAACGTCTCTCGCTTTTCGACGACGATGGCGGAATGTAGTAGCGCGGCAGCAATCAACCAAGGCATGAAACTGGCGTTTTCGACAGGGTCCCAGAACCAGAATCCACCCCAACCCAATTCATAATACGCCCACCAACTGCCAAGCCCGATCCCAATGGTCAGCGATAGCCATGCGGCCAAGGTCCATGGGCGCACCCACCTACCCCAAGCAGCATCCACACGGCCTTCTAATAGGGCGGCAATGGCGAAGGAAAATGTGATCGAAAGGCCAACATAGCCGATGTAAAGGAACGGAGGATGCAGGGCCAAGCCGATGTCTTGCAGCAACGGGTTTAATCCTTGCCCGTCCAATGGCGGAAACATCACACGCTCAAACGGGTTTGAGGTGAAGATGGTAAAGGCTAGAAACGCCGCAGCGATCATGCTTTGAACACCCAGCACACGGGCATGCAATGTCGTCGGCAGATTACGCCCGAACATCGCGGCCAGTGCGCCGAACAATGTCAGGATCAAAATCCACAGCAGCAGCGATCCCTCGTGGTTTCCCCAAACCCCTGCAACTTTGTACAGTATCGGTTTTAGGGTGTGCGAATTCAGCAGAACCACCCGCAGGGAAAAATCGGATGTGACAAATGCGATGGTCAGGGCGGTAAAGGCGAATGCCACCAATCCAAATTGCAGCACTGACGCAGTCGGCCCGACCGCCATCAAATCTCCCCGTCGCAGATATGCGCCAGTCAAGGGGACAACAGCGCCGACAAGGGACAAAACCAAAGCCGCAATCAGGGCAAGTTGAGCAGTTTCATTTAACATACATCTGGGTATATCCCGCCGGGCGGCAGCGGCAAGCGGCGTCACGTCGCATCTGCATTACTGCGTCGATTTATGCGCTTTCCAGCGGTGCCAATCATCAACGGCAGCGTTGTCAGAGGGTTGAATGACGACTTCAGCAGCTTCAGGCACGGGGCGATTGGCAACTGTAGCCACAATCGCCTTCTGAAATTCCTGCCCCTTTAATTGATGCCGTGCACCAAAATAGAAGCTGACAATCGCACCCAACAACCACCACAGAGGTTCCGGAACATGGGTCAATCCGTGCATCCGGTCCGCG
>JBMZCY010000245.1:0-3192 GCA_049613825.1 Planktomarina sp. | reverse complement strand
CGTAAACTGACCGAAGAAGGTGTGAAATTTAAATCCCATATCGACGGATCACAGCACATGCTGTCGCCCGAACGGTCGATGGAGATTCAAAAGCTGCTGGGGTCGGACATTGTCATGTGTTTCGACGAATGTCCCGCACTGCCTGCGGACCGTGACCGGATCAGAAGCAGTATGGAGATGTCGATGAGGTGGGCCAAACGGTCCCGCGATGCGTTCGGGGATCGTCCGGGCTATGCGCTGTTTGGCATTCAGCAAGGTGGGCTTGAAGAAGATCTGCGTAAGGAATCAGCCGACGCCCTGCGCGATATTGAGTTCGAAGGTTACGCCGTCGGCGGTCTGGCCGTGGGTGAAGGGCAGGAGGCAATGTTTGGCTGCCTTGAATATGCCCCCGACCAGCTGCCCGTGAACAAGCCGCGTTACTTGATGGGCGTGGGCAAACCGGATGATATTGTCGGCGCTGTGGCCCGTGGCATTGATATGATGGACTGTGTGCTGCCGTCGCGGTCGGGTCGCACGGGGCAGGTGTTCACACGTAACGGTGTGGTGAACATCAAGAATGCACGTCACGCGGATGATCCAAGACCATTGGATGAAAAATGCAGGTGCCCAGCGTGTTCGAATTACTCACGAGCGTATTTGCACCACGTATTCAAGTCGCAGGAAATCATCAGCTCTATGCTGCTGACGTGGCACAATCTGCGGTATTTCCAAGACTTGATGCAAGACATGCGCGACGCGATTGAGATCGATCAGTTTGCCGTGTTTGAAGCGAAGTTCCACGCAAACCGTGCGCAGGGTGATATTGATCCATTGTAATAAATTTGGTCGGGACTGAAACCACAGCCCCGACCAAAAGCGCTATTTCGGACGATCATTCAGTCCCACAGAAATCCGCTGGAATTCATATTCGTCATTAGATGGGTCTTGCGCTGCCGCAATTGCTGACGCCATCAGCGCGCCCAGCAATCCACCGCCTGCGCCGCTGTTTTGAATACGTTGCTTTGTCAGATTAGTGGCACTTACAACGCGGGTGCGTGTCAGTGTGCCGTCCGTGCAAGTCACCGTTAGGTTTGGTGGCGGTCCGGCCTTCATTGGAATGCGCACGACAGCAGGCGTGATTACTGTTGCGACGAACCCTTGGCCTTGGATTTTGCAAGATGCCCCGCTGAGTTCAGCGCTTTGCCCATCTGCATTATACTTGGATGCACGGACCGTTGGCGTTGCCATTTTCACGATGTCTTTGCTGGCGGCGGCATTGGTGTAAGTAACATTCACGGGCGCCGTTTCGATTGGCAAACTGGCGGCGCAAGCTGACAGTGATGCAACGGTAAGCAGGCTTATTGCTGTCTTTTTCATGTTTTTGTCCCCCTCAGGATCGTGGTGAGGACGCTGGTGATTGAACAATGCTAAGTCAAGTTTTTGTGATCAAGCTACCGCAATTGCACCCGTAGGTTGTTGGGATAGCTAAACCGATCACGTGCGCGGTCCCTGATCGAAAAGACGGCGCCGATTTTTGTTCCGCCGGTTCCAACGGATAAGGTGATGCCTTCGTTATCGGGTGCGGTCAGGTTGGTTGCTTCCAACGTAGTCGCCCCTTCGCGGGTCGCCCCGTTCACATTGCCACGGCACACGACCCGCGCATCGCTGGTGCGACCGCGATACAATGGCATGCGCAATACGGCAGGGCTTTGGAATTTAGCGGAATATTCGGTGCCGAAAACTTCGCACTGCGCGCCTACGACCTGCCGGGTGTTTGTAAAACTGCCTGTGGTGGTGCGGATTGTGACCAGATCAAATGTATCAATACCGGATTGTGCCGCCTGTGATGTGAACGTCATCGAAACAGGGGGCGTTGTCACTGCAGGTTGACCACAGGCCGCAAGGCCAAGTGCTGCAAGAATAAGAAATTGACGCATGTGGCACCCCGTTAACATTTTATTAATGTTGTTGGATGTGACTGTCATTGCAAGCGGCACCCGTTATTTCGGCGGCTTTGCGCCAAAATGCCTTTGGCAAATGCTATAAATTATCGGGACTTCCCATAAATGGTGGGTGGTCAATTATTCCGGTAAACATTAAGTTTTCCAGGAACGGTGCAGGTTGATAACGCAACACCCCGCCCCCAACTGTATATTCCGGAGCCAACGGTGGTTGCCAATTTTGGGACCCCGTAGCGCTTGCTACATAAAGGACAGATTATGCCGATCGAACTAGCTGAGTCCTACCCAGTCCTGCCATTGCGCGATATTGTGGTGTTTCCACATATGATCGTGCCATTGTTTGTGGGCCGTGACAAATCCGTGCGCGCCTTGGAACAGGTGATGCAGGACGACAAACACATCCTTCTGGCCGCGCAAAAAGATGCTGCCAACGATGATCCAGATTACGAAGATATCTTTGAAACAGGCGTTCTGGCGAATGTGCTGCAATTGTTGAAGTTGCCCGATGGAACTGTAAAAGTTCTGGTCGAAGGTCGCCAGCGGGTGCAGATTACCGAATACATCGAAAACGACAGTTTTTTTGAGGCATCTGCTGAGAACTTGGTCGAAACGGATGGCGACGAAGATACGGTAAATGCATTGGTTCGGTCCGTGACCAATGACTTTGAACGTTACGCCAAAGTTAAGAAAAACATTCCCGAAGAAGCGCTGTCCGCGATTTCAGAGACTCGCAATCCTGCGAAGCTGGCCGACCTTGCTGCCGGTCACTTGGGCGTGGAAAGCGATCAGAAACAAGACCTGCTGGAAACGCTGGATGTTGCGGAACGGCTAGAGAAAGTATTCGGTCTGATGCAGGGCGAAATGTCCGTGCTGCAGGTCGAGAAAAAGATCAAGACCCGCGTCAAATCGCAGATGGAGCGCACGCAGCGTGAATATTACCTGAATGAGCAGATGAAGGCCATTCAGAAGGAGCTGGGTGATGGCGAGGATGGCCAGAATGAAGTGGCTGAACTTGAAGAGAAAATCGCCGCCACCAAGCTGAGCAAGGAAGCGCGCGAAAAGGTGGATAGCGAGCTCAAGAAGCTCAAGAACATGTCTCCCATGAGCGCTGAAGCGACCGTGGTGCGCAATTACCTCGATTGGATTCTGTCCATTCCGTGGGGCACCAAATCTCGCGTGAAAAAAGATCTGACGCGGGCGCAAAAGGTGCTGGATGACGATCACTATGGCTTGGAAAAGGTCAAAGAACGGA
>JBMZCY010000244.1:0-3198 GCA_049613825.1 Planktomarina sp. | reverse complement strand
CCTGCCAGCAAACCAATCCAGACATTGCCCGAAATGGCGGCCACAGCGGCCGAAAGGAATGCAGCGGCCAACATTTTGCCTTCTAAACCGATGTCAAAAATGCCAGCGCGTTCTGAAAACAGCCCGGCAAGACAGGCCAACAACAGCGGTGTAGCAAACCGAAGGGACGCATCCAGAACCTGAAGAATGGTTAGAAAATCCATGGCTTATCCCCCCACTTTCATCAAT
This sequence comes from Planktomarina sp., assembly GCA_049613825.1. Lineage (GTDB taxonomy): Bacteria > Pseudomonadota > Alphaproteobacteria > Rhodobacterales > Rhodobacteraceae > Planktomarina. The sequence goes on along the minus strand of JBMZCY010000244.1, from coordinate 2,970 downwards.
CGAAAGGCCTGCCCCACCATCATCCGCACCATGTTGTCCAACGCACCAACGAACAAAATGACAAGCGCTTGCAGCACCAATATCAGCTCACGCGGGATAGATGTCCAAAAGCCAAGTTCGGCCCCCCCTTGGTACAAAAAGCCGAATAGCAGCGCAGCAAGGCATACACCAAACGGATGGCTACGCCCCATCAAAGCAACCGCAATTCCAAGGAAACCAGCCTGCTCAGTGAAATTCAAAATCAGGCGTTCGGCTTCGCCTTGTGTTGTGTTGACGGCCATCATTCCGGCCAGACCACCGGACAGCAACATGGCCACCATAATAATCTTGGTCGGTGAAATACCTGCGTATTTCGCAGCAGTGGCCGACTTACCATATGACCGGATTTCGTACCCCAATCGCGTGCGCCAGATCAGCACCCAAACAAGATACGCCGCAATCAGCGCAAGAAAGAAGCTGACGTTCGCAGGCGAACCACGGAACATTTTTTCAAATCCCAAAAGTGCGGCCATTTCAGTAAAATTAGGCAGATGTGTTGCCGCAGGGAACGATGCTGTTGCAGGATCCATGGATCCGGTAGGCTTCAGGCTGTTCACCAATAAATAGTTCAACAGTGCGGCAGCGATATAGTTGAACATGATCGTTGTGATAACAATGTGACTGCCGCGCTTGGCTTGCAAATACGCAGGGATGGCGGCCCAGATTGCACCAAACGCCATAGCCCCCAAAGATGCGCCAATGATCGCCAGCGTCCAATGCGGCCATGGGATAAACAAGCACACCAATGCCACGCCAAGCCCGCCCAACATCGCCTGCCCTTCGCCACCGATGTTAAACATCGCGGCGTGGAATGCGATCGCCACAGCAAGGCCTGTGAAGATGAAGTTGGTCGTATAATACAGCATAAAGCCCCAGCCAGCTGACCGGAACAAAGTTCCTTCGACCATCAAGTTAAAGGCAGCAATGGGATCTTCATTAATCGCCAGCAGCAGTGCACCTGCACAAAGCGCGGCCAGCAAGACAGAAATCAGCGGGATCAGGACCACATCGGCCCAACGTGGGATCGGGTGCATTACGCGGCCTTTCCAGACATTCCGGCCATCATCAGGCCCAGTTCTTTTGCATCGGTTTCAGCAGCCATGCGTTCGCCCATTACCTGCCCGTCAAACATCACCGCAACGCGGTCGGACAGGGCCAGAATTTCATCGAGTTCGACACTGACCAGTAAGATCGCCTTGCCTTGGTCACGCAACGCCACGATCTGTTCATGGATGAATTCAATCGCGCCGATGTCGACACCGCGTGTGGGTTGGCCGATCAGCAGCAGGTCTGGGTTACGCTCAATCTCGCGTGCCAGAACAATCTTCTGCTGGTTCCCGCCAGAGAATGATTTGGCGGCCAACGCAGGGATCGGGGGTCGCACGTCAAAACGTTCCATCTTACCCGCAATGTCTTCGCGCATCGCGTTGTTGTTCATCAACCATTTGTTGCGCTGATAGCTGTCGTCGTGGTGATAGCCGAAACAAGCATTTTCCCACGCGTGAAAGTCCATAATCAGGCCTTCGCGCTGGCGATCTTCGGGCACATGGGCAATGCCCCGTGCGCGGCGGGACCGACCGTCGGAGTACTTGCCTGTCAGGTCTAGTTCTTCGCCATTCAACAGGACACGGCCTGTGCCGGTTTGCATCCCGCCAAGGACTTCCAGTAATTCGGACTGACCATTACCTGCAACGCCAGCAATCCCCAGAATTTCGCCAGCACGAACGTTCAGTGACACGTCCTTCACCTTATGCACACCTTGTTCGTCAGTGACGTTCAGGTCCTGCACATCCAACACGACTTCACGTGTCTGCGCGGGTGCTTTGTCAACGGTCAGATCGACCTTGCGACCCACCATCAATTCAGCCAATTGTGCCGGAGACGTCTCACCAGTCTTCACAGTCGCCGTCATCTCACCACGGCGCATGACGCTGACGGTGTCGGTGATATCCATAATTTCGCGCAGTTTGTGGGTGATGAGGATGATCGTTTTACCCTCCTCCCGCAGACGGTTCAGGATACGGAACAGTTGGTCCGCTTCGGCGGGGGTCAGCACGCCTGTAGGTTCATCAAGGATCAGAATATCAGCTTGACGGTACAGCGCTTTCAGGATTTCGACCCGCTGCTGCATACCCACACCGATGTCTTCGATCACCGCGTCCGGATTGATGTTCAGCCCGTATTCGTCGGCAAGCGACGTCAGTTCAGCGCGTGCCTTGCGCAGGGATGGCATCAGCAGTGCACCGTCTTCGGCACCCAGAACAACATTCTCTAGTACCGTGAAATTTTCAACCAGTTTGAAGTGCTGGAACACCATGCCAATGCCTGCGCGGATCGCGGCCTGGCTGTCGGGGATTTCGGTGCGTTCGCCACGGATGAACACTTCGCCCGCGTCCGCTTTGTAGAACCCGTACAAGATCGACATCAAGGTCGATTTTCCCGCCCCGTTTTCCCCGATGATCCCGTGGATAGTGCCGGGCTGGACTGAAATAGAGATATCTTTGTTGGCCTGAACAGGACCGAAGGCTTTGGAAATACCTTTAAGTTCAATGGCTGCTGCGGTCATTCCGCGCTTGCCACACCGACGAATCCAGCCAGCACGGTGATTTTACCGTCGCTGTCCAACTCCCCGAAATATGTGCCGTGTTGCACCATGTCGGACCCGTCTGGTCCTTTGCCGCCGAACACGACCAGCAGGCGGTGGTATCCGTTGCTGTCGTCCGCTTTCACAACCGATGCGCCCCAACCGGGCGCATTGGCGGAAAACATGCCTACGTAGTCTGCAATGCCGTCACCGGACAAACGATCCCCTGATCGCGGGTCGGCATATGTACCCCCATCAGCATAAGAGGAAGAAATAGTCGCCGCGCGGGATGCCGCGTCACTGTCCGCCCAAGCGGAGAAGAATGTATCGAATGCGGACATGGGTGC
>JBMZCY010000243.1:0-3221 GCA_049613825.1 Planktomarina sp. | reverse complement strand
ATCTTGCGGTTTTGCCAAACCGTTAAAGCCCATGTTTGTACCCGGTGCCCATGCTTTCGGCTTTTCCAAAAACCCGTTCAGATTTTCAGCAGTCCAAACCTGTGCAACAGCAACCAGCGCGCCAGAATAGCCATACCCGTCAGCCGCAGCAACGTCGCGACCAACCACACCGTACAAGTGCGGACCTACGCCGTTGTCGCCATCTGCCAATGCGTGGCATGCAGCACATTTGCGAAACACGCCTTCGCCTTTGGCGATGTCAGCAGATGCCAACAGTTCTTCGATAGTTGGGCCGGCTTCCACTTCGCCTGCATGTTCGTCTTCGCCTGTATCAATGACATAGGCCTGCGCATGGTGATCGTCGCCATGGCTTTCTTTCGGGTGATAGATAAATTCGGCAAAGAAATTGCCCAGCAGAAACACCAACAAGCCCGTGCAAACGGCTGCGGTCGCTTTGGTCACTGTCATTGTGTCAAACATTGCGGATCTTCTTTCGTATGTGTTGCGGGTGGTTTATTCCTTTCCTTGCGCCTTGTGCAAGGTTTAGGTGGCGCGACGAAACGCCCAATGGGTGAAAAATGACGGAGTTTGGCTTATGACAGGCAAAATTGCATTTCAGGGTGCGCTTGGCGCCTATGGGGATCAGGCATGTCGGACCATGCGGCCCGACTTCACCCCCCTTCCCTGCGAAACATTCGAAGATGTATTCAAAGCAGTAGATTCGGGTGAAGCCGATCTTGCGATGCTTCCGGTCGAAAATTCGACCTACGGACGGGTTGCTGACATTCACCGCCTGTTGCCCGACAGTGGCCTGCATATCGTGGATGAGATCTTCGTTCGTGTCCGTATCGCACTGCTCGCAATGCCGGGTAGCAAGATTAAGGATATCAAAGTTGCCCGTGGTCATTTGGTGATTTTACCACAATGCCGGACCTTTCTAGATGCCAACGGGATCACACCCGAAGTTGCAACCGACAATGCGGGTGCTGCCGAAGATATTGCAAAAGCCAAAGAATACGGCGCGGCCGCATTGGCATCCGCCCTTGCGGGTGAAATTCACGGGCTAGAGGTATTGGCTGACGGTATCGAAGACGAAGGCAACAACACCACGCGGTTCCTTGTTATGTCGCCCAAGAAAGACGACGCCCGCCGTGCAGACAAAATGATGACCACATTTGTGTTCCAAGTCCGCAACATTCCCGCCGCCCTATACAAAGCGATGGGCGGGTTTGCGACCAATGGGGTCAATATGACTAAACTGGAAAGCTATATGGGTGGCAAATTCAGCGTGACCGAATTTTATGCAGATATTGAAGGCCACCCCAACGATGCGAACGTCCAGTTGGCCATGGAAGAACTGGGGTTCTTTACCAACAAGCTGGAAATTCTGGGCACCTACCCCGCCGCGCCTGAACGCGGTTCGCAGGGTTAGGGTATTCCAGTTTAGGCTGCATCTGCGCGGTATTCCCGTTCGATAGTTCCGGCATAATCCGCAATGCGTGCTTTGAACTTGTCGTTCAAACGGGACTTTGCCAGCTTCATCGATTGGGTCAGCAACCGCGCAGACAACGTCTGTGGCTTCAGATCCATTACGACCTGCACCCGTGATCTTGAAGGCGACAACGGCGTGACCAGCACAAGCATTTCGACATCCAGACCGCCCACTGTTGAGATTAATTTCAATTGTTTGGGCGGTTGGAATTCTGCCAAACTGACCTTTGCCTTGCGATCACGCCCGCGAAATTTAAAGCCCAAATCCCACGCCATCCCTGCAGATTTTTGCGATGGGCCGTCAAGGCGCACGATGTTTGCACCCTTTTGCGCAACCATGCGTTCAAATTCATCAAAGTTCGATACAGCATCAAAAACAACGCCCGCAGGGGCACCAACATCTTCACGAGTCGACAACTTCATTGCATTCTCCTGTCATCTATAACTTGCAACTGTCGTAAAGATTAGAAGTTAAGATCGCCTCAATTGAGGCGGTCAGAAAGCCAATTCTGGATCAAAAAGTGTGCAATTGCACCCTCACGCGCAGGTTTGATTTTGGCATGACGTCCCGCCTGAACTTCGATCATATCTTCGCGTGTGATCCAGACTGCATCTTCGATTTCATTGGGGTCAATGGTGATTTCCTTTGTGGTTGCCTCGCCCATACATCCGAACATCAGGCTGGCCGGAAAAGGCCATGGCTGACTGGCCAAGTAACTGACTCGGCCCACTTTTATTCCGGCCTCCTCACCCACTTCGCGTCTAACTGCCGCCTCCATCGTTTCGCCAGGTTCAACGAATCCGGCCAGCAGAGAATACATACCTTCGGGCCAACCCGGGGACCGTCCCAACAGGATAGAATTGCCATGCAGGATCAACATAATCACCACAGGATCGGTGCGTGGGAAATGATGACGGCCACAATCCGGGCAATTTCTTTGCCATCCCCCCATCTCTGATCCTGATTCTGATCCACAATTCGAACAAAACCGATGGGTCCGGTGCCATTCCATGATTCCCCGCCCTGTCGCGGCCAGTTCAGCATCGCGCGGGGACAGCTGGGTCATCGACGTTCGCAATTCCACGAAACGCATGTCAGGCATATTAGGATGGACCTGTTCAGACGGATCAAGGAACAGATTTAACGTGTCCGGCAATTCATCCGGTTGCCACGCACTAATATCTTGAGCGAACAGTGGCGTTCCATCGTCACCCAACCCCAAAAACGCGGTCAGACCTTTGATCGCCCTGACCGAATGATCCGCGCCAGTCCAGCCAAGACCCAGTGCATCACCCCTTGTCACCATCGGCTTGCCACGCCAGAAATATGTCACCTTGGCTGTGCCAGATGCTAATAATTTCTCTTGTTCCAATGGTCTGCGCAATTCGGCAGCACGATTAAGGCCTGAGCCGCCAAAAGTTACTGTTTCAGCATATTCCATAACTCATTCCACCCATTGCGTCGGTTTGATTCCTTTCCTATATGTGGCTTGAGGGGTTGGCGCGGGCAAGTGCCTCGCCAACCTGGTCAGGTCCGGAAGGAAGCAGCCACAACGAGTCCCGCTTGGGTCGATGTCCAACCTCTCACCTCGCGACAACCCTTCGGGTTGAAGCCGGGTCGCAACATGGCAGGGTAATTTTCGCAGAAAATTGTCCCGAGAGTGTTGAGGCCCTCAGGTTGCTCCTTAATTTAATGCATAACCTGCGCAGGCGCACCCGTTCCACCGATC
>JBMZCY010000242.1:0-3227 GCA_049613825.1 Planktomarina sp. | reverse complement strand
GCGGTTCACAGGGCAGGCGGTTCCGGCGACCGGAGTCTCCATCGGTGTGGATCGCCTGTTGGCGGTATTGCGCATGATAGGCCGAGTGGATCCGAAACCAAAGGGGCCTGTTGTGGTCACTGTGATGGATCGTGATCGTATGGCCGACTACCAAAAAATGGTCGGGGAACTGCGCGCCGCAGGCATCCGCGCCGAGGTATATCTGGGCAACCCGAAGAACTTTGGCAATCAGTTGAAATATGCGGACACGCGCAACTCGCCCATCGCGATTATCGAAGGCGGGGATGAAAAGGAAAATGGCATTGTGCAGATCAAGGACCTGATCCTTGGAGCAAAGCTGGCCGAGGATGCTACGCTGGAAGAATGGAAATCCCGCCCGCAGCAAATCGAAGCAAAGCGTGATGATTTGGTGTCTGCCGTGCAGAAAGTGCTGGCTGATCAGGATGCCGAGGCGTGAGCCAGCAACGTATCCTGGATCTGTTCCAAGGGGCAGGGGCCACGTTGGTGCAGGCCGATATTCTGCAACCTGCCGAGGTGCTGTTGGACCTGTATGGCGAAGATATCCGTGGCCGTGCTTATGTTACTCATGATCCCTTGTGTGGCGAATTGATGTTGCGGCCAGACTTTACGGTTCCGGTCGTGCAGCGTCATATGGATGAACAATCCGAACCTGCACGCTATTGCTATGCAGGTCCCGTGTTCCGGCAGCAGGATTTTGACGCGCAACGTCCCTCTGAACATATCCAGGTCGGGTTCGAGGTGTTTGACCGCGGGGATGCGGCAGCGGTCGAGGCCGAGGTGTTCAAGCTGTTCCTGAATGCAGTGGACGCCGATGTCCCATTGATCGTGGGTGATGTTGGTCTGTTGATCGCGGCTGTGATCGGCTTGGACACGTCGGACGCGCGGAAGGCCGCATTGTTGCGCCACGTTTGGCGGCCAACACGGTTTAAAGCGCTGCTGGAACGGTTCTCAACAACCGTTTCCGCGCCTGTTGTAGCAATTGGTGGCCCGCCCATCGGTTTGCGCAGTGACGCAGATGTTGCAGATCGCAGCGCCCAGTTGGCTGCCGAAGCTTCCGCCAATCCGATTCCTGAAAATCAAGTGAACGCGTTACTGGCTTTGTTGGCGGTTGAGGTTGATTTCCACGCCGTTACTGATGCGATGACACCGCTGTTCGCCGACCTTCCAACGCTTGAAGCCGCTTGTGGCAAGATCGACGCCCGTGTGGATGCGTTCGGTGAAGCGCTGCAAGATATGCCCGTCATCACCTTCCGCGCCACTTACGGTCTGAGTGCGATGGAATACTACGATGGATTTGTATTCGGATTGCTAAACCCTGCTGACCTTGACGGCCCGCCATTGGCCTCAGGTGGCCGCTACGACGCGCTGACCCGTGTGTTGGGCAAGGGCCGTGAAGTGCCTGCCGTTGGTGGCATCGTACGGCTGGAGTTACTGCCATGATCAAACTGGGTGTTCCGTCCAAAGGCCGCCTGATGGCCGATACCTTCGCATGGTTCGCAGATCGCGGGATCACGCTGTCCAAGGCGGGGTCTGATCGCGAATATGTGGGCAAGGTCGAAGGTATTGACGGCGTCGAACTGGTTCTGCTGTCCGCAGGTGAAATCCCCCGTGAATTGGCTGCAGGTCGCATTGATCTGGGTGTAACGGGCACGGATCTGATCCATGAAAAGCTGGCAGGTTGGGACCAGAAAGTTGCACCAGTCGCCGAAATGGGTTTTGGCTTTGCCGACTTGATTATCGCAGTGCCTGCGTTCTGGACGGATGTGTCCACAGTGCATGATCTGGATGCAGTTGCCGCACGGTTCAGGGTGCAGCACGGGTTTCGCCTGCGGATTGCAACGAAATATCATCGCCTGACACGGGCGTTTCTGACCGATGCGGGCGTGGCTGATTATCAGCTGGTCGACAGTCAGGGTGCGACCGAAGGCGTGGTAAAGAACGAAACCGCCGAGGCGATTGCGGATATTACCAGCACGGGCGAAACCCTACGGGCGAACCATCTGCGGATTTTGGATGACGCTGTGATCTTGAAATCGCAGGCAACGGTGTGGCGATCCCTAGCCAACACTGCGGATGTTTCCGAATTGATCAACCGTTTGGGTTAGGTTGGCCCGCACTGCGCAAGCCAACCGGTCGTATTACGTAAGTGATTTAGAGAATGTAGCTTTGTCTTTGCCTGCGGCCAGAATTCTGGAATCAGTCCGACCTGCGTGTGCCCCAGTGCGACGTAAAAGGCGTAGGCTGGAATTTGCGCAGGGTCGCTTGAGGTGTCGATCACTAGAACCCGCTGATCCAGTTTGCGTAGATGTTGTTCTGCCGTCGGGAATATAGAATGCTGTTCTGCTAACAGTTGATCGCTGAAATCGAAAACGGCTTACAGTAATCCGATATCTGCAAGTGCCGCCTGTAATTCGGGGGGCAAGGTTTCCTCGGCTTCGCGCCCTTCTGGTAGGTCAATTGGGGCATCTTCAACAGTCAGATAGCGCCAGCCTTGGAACGGACGTTTGGGTGTTGGGGCCACACGGATCAATTCGGGGTCGGATACTATGGCGCAGCGGCGGATGCCGTCTTGGCCAATGACTTCGTCCATGCGCAAGACCCGTTGGCGGCACAAGATCACGCCTTTGATGATCCAATAGATTGATCCACCGTTGATCACCTCGGCCTCACGTTTTGGCCACATGCGGGTTATGTGGCGGGGCAATCCATCGGCGGTTTGGGCGCGGGGGGTGGCCTGCCATTCAGCCAACGTTTCTATATTTTCTGAGCCCACAGACAGTTTCACCAAATTTGTCGTTTTCATGTCGCACTCATTTTTGTCGCACCAGAAATTGGTGATTAGCCCATATATGTTGTTGCTTCAACGCCACGCAAGCCCATATACAGTGGTTCTGGGGATTCCCCTGCGGCACAATATTTAGTACCAATGTAAAAAAAGGCCACCACATAGTGGGGCGAGTGTGAGGGACGGACATGACAGCATTTGCAGCACCAATTGCAGAACAAATCTGGGATATGAAGTATCGTTTGAAGGATGCCGATGGCACGCCTGTGGATGAAACTGTGGAAGATACTTGGGGCCGCATCGCCAAGGATTTGGCACGGGTCGAGAAAAAGCCCGACGTCTGGGAAGATAAATTCTACGATGCGTTGTCTGATTTCAAATACTTACCTGCTGGCCGGATCACTGCAGGCGCAGGCACAGG
>JBMZCY010000241.1:0-3234 GCA_049613825.1 Planktomarina sp. | reverse complement strand
CTGATGTCCTGTCCCAACAAATGTTGGATGACGGCATGCGGATGCGAGAACAGGGCGATCTTGATGCGTCTGAAGAATTGTTGACCCGTCTGGTCGAATATTGTCCCGATTATGCCGAAGGGTTTAACCAGCGCGCCTTTACCCGTTATATTGCGCAAGATTTCGAAGGAGCTGTTCCTGATTTGGAACGCACACTTGAACTGCGTCCACGCCACCTTGGCGCATTGTCAGGAAAGGCGCTGACCCATTCAGCATTGAATGATCTGGCGTCGGCAATTCCGTTGCTACGCGAAATGGTTCGGCTGAACCCATGGGCGCGGGAACGGGCAATGTTGGAATCGTTGGGAACTGACCTGTAATCGTATCTTTACACGCTGGACCAATCCCGTAAGAAGACCTCACTGGCCCGCGTGATGGAATGGTAGACATAGGAGACTTAAAATCTCTAGGCCGGAAGGCCGTGCCGGTTCGAGTCCGGCCGCGGGTACCAGTGACTTAGTTTCTATTCAGACCATATTTTCGGGTATGAAGGCGATCTTTCCAGCCGTTTTCAATCGCGATTAGATCGACTTGGGGCATATCGGGGGACACCCGTTCCAATATCGAAAATTTCAGTGCCTTGGGATCTGATTTGCGCAGCCCTGCATTGCCACCATGCCCGTTTGTCACATAGCCCAGCCACCGACCGTGAATATTGTCGCCACCACCTGCGCTGCCAACATACCCTTGCTTCAACGCGGTATCAAAAATGTAGTATACGCCGCGCCATTGACCCAATTTTGTGCGCCAAGTTTGCGGCAGCGTTTTGATTTCTGCGATGCTGAGTTCGAGCCCTTTCCAGCTTGGCATTTCTGGGTCGGACACTTCGGCAGGCAAATATGCAGTAATGTCAAAGCTGTTGCGATCCGCCCATCTGTACCAAGCACGTTCAAGGCCCGGCCAGTTTAGGATTAAACGCTTTTCATAGTCTGCGAAGTTATCCCGCGGACTTAGATCAAAACGAATGATTTCATCCCGTTCTGCGTTCAGCTGGTTCAGGCCGAGTTGCACCAATTCCTGGACATCTGGTTCAGCATACTCATCTTTCGGCTTCACGGTCCAATATGCGTTGATGTCAAACACGCCGATGAACAGTGCTTCCCCTGATGTTTCGCCGATACAACAAACTAGATGATCGGCGCGTGTCATAGCGCCTTCAGCACGTGAAAACTGCGTGCGCTGATATGCGTCCATCAAATCGGGGCGCGTGCGTGCGATGCCACTAAACACCCGCCGCAAGGATGGCTCAAACGGTCTGTGTCGCATGACGACCGTTTTCGCGGGATCCAACCCCGCCGCGTCCAGCAGGGTTGAAAGGGTCAGCATCAGGTGCGTACACCCGCGAACCGTTCCTGCCATTCTTCGCGCTGATCGTCGGTGATTTTGGTCGCCAAGTTCTCGGGAACCTCAAATGCTGCACCTGCTGGCAGAGTTGTTACCGCAGACGCAATATCATCTGGCCAAGCGGCTTGATCCTGCTTCATTGCAGCTGCCAACGTCTGCGCCATGTCCGGGATGAACGGGCTGGACAGGTTGGCGTAAAGTGCGATCAAGTTCAAGGATATGCGGATGATCGCGGCAGCCGCATCGGGATCGGTTTTGAACACGGACCACGGTTGCGTGTCTTGCAGGTATTCGTTGCCCAGCACCCAAATCGCACGCAGGTCTGCAGCGGCCTTGCGAATTTCAATCGCGTCCATGTGGGATTGATAATTGTCGAAACGGGCCTGCAGGTCTGCGATCAACTGATCTTCGCGGGGGCCATATTCACCGCCTTCGGGAACCATTTCGCCAAACTTGGAACGACAGAACTTGGTTACGCGGGATGCAAAGTTGCCCAGAACGTCGGCAAGGTCTTTGTTGGTGTCTTGCTGGAACTGCTCCCAAGTAAACTCGGTATCCGAAGTCTCAGGCACGTGGGATAACAACCACCAGCGCCAGTAATCGGATGGCAGAATGTCCAAAGCTTGGTCCATAAAGATGCCGCGCCCTTGGGATGTGCTGAACTGGCCACCTTCGTAATTCAGATAGTTGAAGGATTTGATGTAATCGACCAGCTTCCAAGGTTCGCCCGATCCGAGGATCGTGGACGGGAAGGACAGGGTGTGGAACGGGACGTTATCTTTGCCCATGAACTGATAATAGGTCACATCATCCGCGCCTTTGTCGGTGCGCCACCAGCGTTCCCAGTCGGTGCCTTTGCCCGCGTCGACCCATTCACCGGCGCATGCGATGTATTCGATGGGTGCGTCGAACCAGACGTAGAACACTTTGCCTTCCATGCCGGGCCAATCGTCCCGGCCTTTTTTAACAGGCACACCCCAGTCCAGATCACGGGTGATGCCACGGTCTTGCAAGCCGTCGCCATCATTCAACCATTTCTTCGCGATCGAGGTCGTCAGAACAGGCCAGTCATCCTTGCCGTCGATCCATTCGTTCAGTGTGTCTTTCATTTCAGACTGACGCAGGAACAGATGGCGGGTTTTACGGACCTCTAAATCGGTGGAGCCTGACACAGCGGACCTAGGTTCGATCAAATCGGTTGGGTCCAGCTGTTTGGTGCAGTTTTCACACTGATCGCCGCGTGCTTTGTCATAGCCGCAGTTGGGGCAGGTGCCTTCGATATACCGGTCTGGCAGGAAACGTCCGTCTGCGATGGAATAAACCTGTTCTTCGTCCACTTCGCGGATCAGGTCATTTTCAGCCAGCTTGCCTGCGAAGTGCTGCGTCAGGGTTTTGTTCTGTTCAGACGACGACCGCCCGAAGTGATCGAACGACAGGCCAAAACGGTCCGCGATTCCTGCCTGCACCTTATACATTTCTGCGCAGAATTCTTCGACAGATTTGCCTGCTTTGGCCGCTGCCAATTCGGCAGGGGTGCCATGTTCATCAGTGGCACATAGAAAGAGAACCTCATTCCCGCGCGCACGATTGTAGCGTGCAAACAGGTCTGCCGGCAGCTGGCTGCCCACCAAATTGCCAAGGTGTTTGATCCCGTTGATGTACGGAATGGCGGAGGTGATAAGGTGGCGCGTCATGACTTGGACCCCGAAACTGCTTTTGCACGTCTCTAGCGCAGCGGCGGGGCAAGGGCTAGGGGGCGTCGCGTTCGCGGCTGCGGCGCATCAGGCGGCCAATGGTAAAGGATGTGCGGGGCGCATAGACATAGGGGGTGCGTTTTGTAGCCGTAGGGCG
>JBMZCY010000240.1:0-3240 GCA_049613825.1 Planktomarina sp. | reverse complement strand
CCGCCAATTCCGCTTTGAAAGAGGCGTATGAAGAAGGCGGCGTTAAGGGTCAGGCATCGGATCAATGTGTGGGTGTGTACACTTACTCAAAGATCCACGGTCCCACCAAAGGCCTGCCCAAAGTGGTGATGGTGTTCCCGATCAAAGTGGACAAGTTGAAGAAGTCGTTCCCCGAAATGGATCAGCGCAAACGCAAATGGTTTTCATTGAAAAAGGCCGCACAGATCGTTGATGAAAAGCAGCTGTCAAAAATCCTGAAATCCTTTGACCCTGTTGGCTTGCACTAACCCCACCCCCCCGCATATCTTAGCGCACGGAAGGGGGACGGCATGATCAAATACAATCTGCAATGCGACAACGGACATCAGTTTGACAGCTGGTTCGCCAATTCTGATGCTTTTGAGACCCTTGCCAAATCCGGCCACCTGTCCTGCGCAGTGTGCGGTGCCACAACTGTGACCCGCAGCCTGTCCACGCCTTCGGTATCCGTGTCCAAGGGCAAAGCCGACCCGACCCCTGCCCAGGTGGAACAGGCGTTAACAAAAATACGCGAAGATGTGGAAAAGAACTCAACTGATGTCGGTTCAAACTTCGCAACCGAAGCACGATCCATGCATTTGGGCGACACGCCGGAAAAAGCCATCCACGGGGTCGCAAATGCGGATGAAGCTAAATCCCTGATCGAAGATGGGGTGCCTGTGGTGCCTTTGCCGTTCATTCCCAAACGCAACACCAATTAGCCTGCACGGCCTAATCCCCTTGCCCTTTGTCGCATTCCGGCCTACCACGCCCTCGGTTTTAACCCCAAGGATACGACTATGCCCCGTTTGGTGATGAAATTTGGTGGAACGTCTGTTGCGAACCTTGACCGGATTCGTCGTGCAGCAAAACGTGTGGGGGTAGAGGTCGCAAAGGGGTATGAGGTGATCGTCATCGTCTCTGCCATGTCCGGCAAAACCAACGAATTGGTCGGCTGGGTGAATGAAACATCCCCACTGTACGACGCCCGTGAATATGATGCGATTGTGTCATCCGGCGAAAACGTCACGGCGGGCCTGATGGCCCTAACATTGCAAGAAATGGATGTGCCTGCGCGGTCTTGGCAAGGCTGGCAAGTGCCGGTTCAAACCACCAACGCGCACGCAGCTGCACGGATCGAAGGCATCCCGACAGACAACCTTGATGCGAAATTCGCAGAAGGCATGAAAGTTGCCGTCGTCGCAGGCTTCCAAGGGATCAGTCCCGAGGGTCGCATTACAACACTGGGTCGCGGTGGGTCAGATACCACCGCAGTCGCCTTTGCCGCTGCGTTTGAGGCTGAACGCTGTGACATCTACACAGACGTCGACGGGGTCTATACCACCGACCCGCGCATCGCGGATAAAGCCCGCAAGCTGGACAAAATCGCATTTGAAGAAATGCTGGAACTGGCATCACTGGGTGCCAAAGTTCTGCAAACCCGGTCTGTTGAATTGGCCATGCGATACAAAGTGAAATTGCGGGTGCTCAGCTCGTTCGAAGAACAATCCGACAGCGCGGGAACGCTGGTATGTGATGAGGAGGAAATCATGGAATCCAACGTAGTATCCGGTGTGGCCTACAGCCGCGACGAAGCGAAAATGACCCTGATTTCCGTGGCAGACCGCCCCGGCATCGCAGCGGCAATCTTTGGCCCGTTAAGTGAAGCAGGCGTGAACGTCGACATGATAGTGCAGAACATCGCAGAAGATGGCCGCACTGACATGACATTCAGCTGCCCGACGAACGAAGTGTTGAAGGCTGAAAAGGCTATGCAAGCCGCCAAAGAATCCGGTGCGATCAATTACCATGATCTGGTCGCCGACGAAGCAGTCGCCAAAGTTTCCGTGGTCGGCATCGGCATGCGATCCCACGCAGGTGTAGCAGCCAAGATGTTTGCCGCGCTGAACGACGAAGGCATTAACATCAAGGTCATCACTACATCGGAAATTAAGATCAGTGTCCTGATTGAACGCAAGTATATGGAACTTGCCGTACAGGCCCTGCACGACGCCTTTGAATTGGAAAAAGCGGCCTAAGTCAGCATCCCTCCAAACCCTTCAAAAGGCGCCCGTGCAAACGAGGCGCCTTTTTTGTTCTCAATATCAATACATTCCAGTAAGGCATCCCTATGGTGATCCAAACCGAAACTGAAAGCCGCAAGTTATTGCAGGCCCTGCGGGACGCACTGGCGGAAGATACCGCCAGCCAAACACGCTTGGATCGTGTCGTTCAACTGATCGCAGAATCCATTGATACCGAAGTTTGTTCTTTGTACCTGATGCGCGACGCAGACACCTTGGAACTGTGCGCCACCGAAGGCTTGGATGCCGAGGCGGTCCACAAAACGCGGATGCGATTGGGCGAAGGTCTGGTTGGACGTGTGGCCAAGCAAAAACGTGTCATCAACGCCGCTGATGCGCCAAACACACGCGGGTTTCGCTATATGCCGGAAACACGCGAAGAACGGTTTTCGTCGTTCTTGGGCGTACCTATCCAAAGGCTGGGGCAAACCCTTGGCACATTGGTTGTGCAATCCAAAGACGCCCGCGTTTACACAGAAGACGAAGTTTACGCACTGGAAGTCGTTGCCATGATCCTTGCGGAAATGGCCGAACTGGGCGCATTTGTCAGTGATGACGGCGACTGGTCGATGCAACGGCAATCCTTTGTTTCCGTCCCAGTGACCGTGGCACAAGAAGGCGTGGCCGCAGGTCAGGTCTATCTGCACGAACCCCGTGTCGTGGTGACAAACCCTGTTGCAGATGATCCCGAAGTCGAAGCCACCCGCCTGAATGACGCGCTTGAAACCATGCGCCTGTCTGTCGACAAAATGCTGGCCATGGCAGGCAACAAAGATGCCGAACAGACCGAGGTCTTAGAAGCATACCGCCTATTCGCCAACTCCAAAGGCTGGCGGCGGCGGATGGATGCGGACATTGCACGGGGCATGTCGGCAGAAGCTGCTGTTGAAAAAGAGCAATCCACTGCCCGTACCCGCATGTCCGAAGTTAAAGACGCTTATCTGCGCGAACGGCTGCATGATCTGGACGACCTGTCGAACCGCCTGCTGCGCATTCTGACAGGTCAGGGTTCAGATACAGGTGCAGAGCTACCCGACGCCCCGATCCTTGTGGCCCGCAACATCGGCCCAGGTGAATTGCTGGAATACGGGCGGTCCTTGCGCGGGATCGTGTTAGAAGACGGGTCTGTTGGATCACA
>JBMZCY010000239.1:0-3242 GCA_049613825.1 Planktomarina sp. | reverse complement strand
GACGTGGATGACACACGCCCCAACAGCGACTGCGGCCAAATCACCATACCTGCAGGAAAATCAAACAGGCTGATACAATCCTGACGCTTGATCAGGTCAAAACCACTGCCACCTTCATAAACAAAGCATACGCAAATCTCTCTGCTATGTGGCAATCCTCATAACTTCTATTGCTTTAAAAACTCCCGCCGGAGGCATCGCGATTGCCACAAGGCAATCGCAAACCCTTAGTTAAAGGCGTCCGGCTTTGCTTCCCGCGCCATGAAATCCAGCACTGCATTCACAAACTTACTCTCTTTCCCTTCAGGGAAAAACGCCTGTGCAACTTGAACATATTCCACAATTGTCACTTTCGGCGGGGTGTCTTTGCCAATCAACTCGGACCCAGCGGCACGGAACAAAGCCCGCAATGTCGGATCAATACGCCCCAAAGGCCATTTCGCCACCAAAGCACGATCAGTCATCTGATCCAACTGCGCTTGATGGTTCACCGCATCGCGTACGACCATGCGAAAGTGATCGGGCAAACCGTCTTCGAACTTGCCTTCCTCATACGTCTCGCCAAAGCGGAAGTTTTCGAATTCAGAAATCACACCGTCCGTCGTCTGCCCCGATGTTTCCATCTGAAACAGGGCTTGTACGGCGTACAAACGGCTGGCGGATCGCATGCGGCGTTGTTGGTTGCCGGAAAGGTTGGTGATGCTCATGCCAGTTTGATCTCGTCTGAATTGGGTAAAAACCCGATGGGGCTTTTCGAAGTGCCCCATTTACGGGCCAGCGCCAGCAGGTGCAAGGCCGCAGATGCAGCGCCACCCGCCGTGTCCAAACGGGCAGCGTCAGCGCGTTCTTCGGCTTGGTCCATGTTTTCAACTGTGATGATGCCATTGCCGATGGACAGCCCTTGCAGGCCTAACATCATAATACCCCGCGCGGACTCATTGACGACCACGTCATAATGCGACGTGCGTCCGCGGATCACACAGCCAAGGGCCACGTAACAATCATAGTTCGACAGGCGTTCGGCCATACTGATTGCAGTCGGAACCTCCAAAGACCCAGCCACCTCAACCGTTTCATGGGTCGCACCAGCCGCTTCGATCACGGCACGCGCCGATGCCAGCTGAGCATCAGAGATTTTGGTATAATACGGCGCGATGACGATCAGCGCTTTGACGGGCGCCTCAAACTTTGGCAGCCCCATGTCATAATCAGAATGTCCAGCCATTAGCCAAGCTCCGAAATTTTGCGCGTGCCGACGATCTCAAGGCCATAAGCCTCCAACCCCACCACTTTGGGTTCGGGCGAATTGGTCAGCAGTTCCATATCCGTGATCCCCAGCGACGACAGAATTTGCGCCCCCAAACCATACTGGCGCAGGGTTTGCGGGCTGTCTTCGTTTTCAGCTGTGATTTTCATAAAGGTATCACGTAGCAAAACAACAACACCGCGGCCTTCTTCAGCGATCATGCGCATCGATTCCGAAAACTCAAACGCACGACCTTTCGGACCATTCCCGATCATATCCAGCATCGGGTCAAGCGAGTGCATGCGGACCAGCACAGGCCCATCCGCGTCCAGATCGCCCTTAATCAACGCGATATGTTCTGCGCCCTGCGTTTCGTCCGAATAAATCCGCATGTTCCATTCGCCACCGAATTCGGACTGGATCACTTCTTCCTGACGCACTTTCACAAGGTTGTCGTGACGACGACGGTAGGCGATCAAATCGCTGATCGTCCCGATCTTCAGACCATGTTTCTGTGCAAACCCGATCAGGTCCGGCAGACGCGACATGGTCCCATCGTCGTTCATAATCTCACAAATCACACCGGATGCGTTCAGGCCTGCAAGGCGTGAGATATCAACCGCCGCTTCCGTATGCCCTGCCCGCACCAGAACGCCACCGTCCCGTGCCCGTAGCGGGAACACGTGGCCCGGCGTTGCAATATCAGATTCGGTTGCGGCACCATCAATCGCCACGGCCACCGTGCGTGCCCGGTCTTGGGCAGAAATACCTGTGGTGACACCTTCGCGGGCCTCAATCGAAATGGTGAACGCCGTTTCGTGGCGGGAAGAATTGTACGTCGCCATCAACGGCAAGCCCAGTGCATCCACGCGGTCACTTGTCAGCGTCAAACAGATCAAACCACGGCCATAAGTGGCCATAAAGTTAATCGCGTCCGGCGTCGCCATTTGCGCAGGGATCACCAGATCACCTTCGTTTTCGCGATCCTCATGGTCCACCAGAATGAACATCCGACCGTTGCGGGCATCTTCGATAATGTCTTCGATGGGGGAAATCACATTGCTGTTTTCCGCCTCGACCGGACCCGGTTTTTCGTAGGTAAAGCTGTCGGACATATCAGTTCCAGTCTTTCAAACGCGCCACATAACGGGCCAGCGTATCAATTTCGAGGTTCACAGGATCGCCCACCTTGGCATCCCCCCAAGTCGTTACCGTCTTGGTGTGTGGGATGAAATTGATGCCAAAGTCGCATCCGTCTACATCATTTACGGTCAACGATGTCCCGTTCAAGGCAACGGACCCTTTGGGCGCAATAAACCGTTCCAAAGCTTCTGGTGCACGCAATGTTACCCGCGTGCTGTCACCTTCGTCTTGCATCGCCATAATTTCGGCTACTCCGTCGACATGGCCTGACACAATGTGGCCACCCAATTCGTCACCGACCTTCAATGCGCGTTCCAGATTTATCGCACGATCCGTCACCCAGACATGCAAGTTGGTTTTGGAAACTGTTTCCGCAGATACATCCACATCAAACCAATTGTCGCCCTTGCCCACCACAGTCAGGCACACGCCGTCACATGCAATCGACGCGCCCATATCAACACCAGCCACGTCATAAGCCGTCGCAATCCGCACGCGCAGATCCCCGCGTTGATCCAAGACCTTCACGCGGCCAACATCTGTGATAATACCTGTGAACATAAAGGCATCTCCTTCACCGCGTTCCCTAGCTGCGCTCGTCGGTCACGGCAAGGGCGGACGCAGTGGCATTTAGGGCGCAACTGCCATATTTGAGCCTCATTTTTGTGGCATTTATTATGAAACCGCACCCATAAAGAGGTGTAGATAGATCGAGGCAGACAGTGGCGGCAGAATATCACCGCAAATTCCTGATGTTGCAGGGCCCCCACGGGCCCTTCTTCAATCGACTTGGTGTAATGCTGCGCAAGGCGGGCTGCGATGTGTGGCGCGTGGGATTTAATGCTGGTGACCA
>JBMZCY010000238.1:0-3252 GCA_049613825.1 Planktomarina sp. | reverse complement strand
CAAGAGGCGAAGTCGGGCGAGCCGGTCGTCTTCCGTGGTGGGTGGGGGTGGGGGGTGATTGGAAGAAATTCGTTCACCAGTCATCCGCAACCTCGCCTTCTTGCTGTCCTGACATTAGCGCGAGAAGTGTTAACGGAAGCTGAATCAATTGCGGAAAAACGGCGACTTATTTCACATTTTTGCTGTGAAACTAATTTGCGATCCGCGCGTTATGTCTGCGACCCGCCAACTGTTAACCCACCGATCAGCAATGAAGGCTGTCCGACGCCCACTGGCACCCATTGTCCCGCCTTGCCACAGTTCCCCATACCTGGGTCCAATGCCATGTCATTGCCGATGGCACGGATCTGTTTCAATGCAGTCGCACCGTCCCCGATCAGTGTAGCGCCTTTCACAGGTGCGCCCACCTTTCCGTTCTGAACGCGGTACGCTTCGGTACAGCTGAACACGAATTTACCATTGGTAATGTCCACCTGCCCACCACCAAAACCGACCGCGTAGATGCCATCCTTGACGTCCGACACGATATCACCGGGCGATACACCCCCGCCGAGCATATATGTGTTTGTCATCCGTGGCATCGGTGCATGCGCATGGGATTCGCGACGACCGTTGCCTGTGGGATCGACGCCCATAAGGCGCGCATTCTGGCGATCTTGCATATAGCCAACCAAAACACCGTCTTCGATCAATGTATTCTTTGCAGATGGCGTACCTTCGTCATCAATGGTCAGGGATCCGCGGCGATCGGGGATCGTGCCATCGTCCAGAACAGTCACACCTTTGGATGCAACACGTTGACCCAACAGGCCTGCAAATGCAGATGCGCCTTTGCGATTGAAATCGCCTTCCAACCCATGACCGACCGCTTCGTGTAGCAGAATGCCTGGCCAACCGGCACCCAATGCCACATCCATCACACCCGCAGGGGCAGGGACAGCGGACAGGTTTACGACTGCGATGCGAAGGGCTTCTTCAACGAGTGGTTTCCAGTGGGATGTCTCTAACATCGCGGTCAGGCCATGACGTCCGCCACCACCTGCGCTGCCGGATTCGCGGCGGCCGTCTTGGTCGACGATGATGCTGACGTTCATGCGGACCATCGGACGCACGTCGGTTACAATCGGACCGGTCGCACGCAGAATCGCGATTTCCTGATGGCTGGCCGCGATGGATGCGCTGACTTGTACCACTCGCTTGTCCAAACTGCGCCCGTAGGCATCAATCTCTTTCAAAATATCTAGTTTCGATGCGAAAGAGGCCCCATCCATCGGGTTTTCATCAGTATACAGTTTCTGGTTCGTACGGTTAGGGGCAAGGTTCAACGTTCCGCCACCATCACCCACGGCCAGACGTACAGTCCCCATGGCGCGCTGAATGGCAGCTTCCGAAATCTCGGTCGCGTGGGCATAGCCGCTGGTTTCGCCCTTCACAGCCCGCAACCCGAACCCTTCGGATGCATCGAACGCGGCGTTGCGCACACGTCCGTCATCAAAGGCCAGCATTTCGGACCGTTTGCGTTCCAAGAACAATTCACCGTCGTCAGCCCCATCGGTGGCCTTTGCGACCAATCCGCGGGCGGCGTCTTCATCAAGGTGGGATTCGAAGGGGCGGAAGGGAGTATCTGACATATCGGGTCCTGTTTCGGGTCACTGTGTCGCGTGCCGGACCAAAATATCTGGCTCTGGCGTCTCTTTGACGCGGATCAAGCGATTGCGCGTGTGGCCATGATATGGTTCATAGCGAAAGAAATGCAATTCGTATCCGCCGGTATTCCATTCGGAATCACATACAGGCGGGCCAAGCGAAATTAAGGGACCAAAGGGAAGACTATGCGCTATCTGACCTCGGCTGCTGCGGCAGTAACATCACTATTCGGGACAGCGTCCCTTGCACAAGAAAACTTCGAAGGACTGGAAACCATCGGCAAGCCTTGGGAACGTGGGATTGATTTCCAACCTGCGGCGACTGAACTGGCCCGTGATTTGCAGTGGTTGGACGGGTTCCTTCTAATCATCATCACAGCGATTTCGTTGTTTGTGACTGGGTTGCTGGCGTATGCTTGCTGGAAATTCTCGGCCAAGCGGAATTCTACGCCTGCGACCTTCACGCACCATTCCGCGATCGAGGTGACTTGGACCGTTGTTCCAATTGTCATTCTGGTCTTTATCGGCGCGTTTTCCCTGCCAGTGCTGTTCAAGCAGCAGGAAATTCCAGAGGCTGATATCACAATCAAAGTCACCGGCTACCAGTGGTATTGGGGTTATGAATATGTAGACAGCGGTTTCGGGTTCGAAAGCTTCATGCTGGAAAAAGAACAGCTGGCTGAATACGGCTATGCAGAAGACGAATATTTGCTGGCGACAGACACGGCAGTTGTTGTTCCGGTTGGTGCAACAGTTGTGATGCAAGTCACTGGTGCTGACGTGATCCACGCATGGACCATTCCAGCATTCGGCGTAAAGCAAGATGGTGTGCCGGGTCGCTTGGCGGAACTGTGGTTCGCAGCTGAACAAGAAGGCGTTTACTTCGGTCAATGTTCCGAGCTGTGCGGCCAGGCCCACGCCTATATGCCGATCACTGTAAAAGTAGTGAGCCAAGAGGTTTATGACCAATGGCTGGCTGGTGCAGTAGAACAATATGCAGACGCACCTTTGGAAGACGAAGGTGTATTCCAAGTTGCCTCTAATTAAGGTCACGTAATCATGTCTGACAACACTGTGAACGCCACGTCTGAGTACGAGCCCAGCTTTGGCGATTTCTTCGCCTTGCTGAAGCCGCGTGTGATGACGCTGGTTGTGTTCACGGCGTTTGTCGGATTGTTGGCCGCGCCTGGGTCTTTGCACCCGGTTGAGGCTTTTTGCGCCATCCTGTTCATTGCAATCGGCGGCGGTGCCTCTGGCGCTTTGAACATGTGGTGGGACCAAGACATTGACGCTGTGATGAAACGCACAGCGAAGCGACCAATTCCATCCGGTCGCGTGTCGTCGGATACGGCATTGGCAATTGGCGTCGCTTTGTCGGGCTTTTCCGTTGTTATGCTGGGCCTTGCGACCAATCTGGCTGCAGGCGCATGGCTGGCCTTCACAATTTTCTTTTACGCTGTGGTTTATACCATGTGGTTGAAACGCAGCACGCCGCAGAACATTGTCATTGGTGGTGCCGCTGGTGCGTTCCCACCGCTGATTGGTTGGGTCGCGGTGACGGGTTCCGTTTCCATCGAAGCAGTTCTAATGTTTTCCTTGGTGTTCA